>CAYYRG010000013.1:0-15583 GCA_964474015.1 uncultured Anaerolineaceae bacterium
CCCCACGCTGCACCCCGCCCCTCGCGGCGCGCAGCATGATACAATGACTTCCAGGCTTGGCCCACGCTGCATTTCTGCACGAGAGAGGCCGCCATGCGCACCCTCCTGGAAAACTGTTTTACTGCCAATATCACCCTGGTGCTGTTCGTTTACGGCCTGAGCTTCTTTGGCATGGGGCTGGCCGTCATCACCACGCGGCTGGCGCGGCGCTACAAACCGCTCAAACTCGACCGCGGCATGCCCTGGCTGGCCGCTTTCGGTTTTGCCCACGGCCTGCACGAATGGGGGTCAATGTTTATTCCCATCCAGGCCACCTACATGCCACCAGAATTCATCATCGCCCTGCGCGTCCTTCACGTCCTCTTACTGGCCGCCTCTTTTGCCTTCCTCTTGTGTTTCGGTTTCACCCTGCTCGAACCGCAGGGGCGTTACTGGCGATACCTTCCCGGCGGGCTGTTCATCGGCTGGCTGGTCTTTGCCTTCCTGTTCCCCTTTTGGCGCGGCCATGCCACGCCCGGCTGGGACATCACTGCTTCGATCTGGGCACGCTACCTGTTAGGCTTTCCGGGGGGGCTGGTCGCCGCTGCCGGCATTCACCTCTACATCCGCGAGGAACTCCACACCGCCGCCTTCCACAACATTGCCACCTCGCTCAAAATTGCCGCCGCCGCGCTGGGGGCGTATGCCTTCCTCGGCGGGCTGGTTGTGCCGCCAGCAAACTTCTTCCCCGCCAACGTGCTCAACCGCACCTTCTTCATGAACTGCCTGGGCATTCCCATCTACGTTTTTCGCGCCACGGTGGGGGTGGTCCTGGCCGGTGCGGTCATCAACGCGATGAAGATTTTCGACGTGGATATCGAACGCAGGCTGGAACAAATGCGTGTGCAACAAAACATCGCCAAAGAACGGGAACGCATCGCCCGCGAACTGCACGACAACACCATCCAGACCATTTACGCTGCGGGGCTGCTCATCGAATCCATTGCGGTAGAGGTTGGCCCCACCAGCGAGATTGGCCAGCAACTCAGCAGCGCCGTCCACAGTCTCAACGAAGCCATCGACAACCTGCGCTCTTACATCGGCGACCTGCGCCCCCTGGTCAGCAAAGCCGACCTGCGCGACGGCCTGGAAGCCCAAATTACCGACCTCAACCTGAGCGCCTTGCTCGACGTCCATTTAGAGGTTTCCCTGCCGCCGCAATTCAAATGCAACCCCACCCGCACCGCCCACGTGCTCGCCATCGTGCGGGAAGCCCTCTCCAACACTGTGCGGCACGCGCACGCGCGGCGCGTCGATTTGCAGGCCCGCGCGGTGGGCAAACATCTGGTGGTGACCATCCGCGACGACGGGCATGGCTTTCAACTCCACGGCGTCGAACGCGGCTACGGGCTGCGCAACATGTACGACCGCGCCCGTTTGCTGGGCGGCACCCTCACCATCGATACCGCCCCTGGCCAGGGCACCACCATCACCCTCAGCGCGCCTCTGGAGGAAATGCGATGAAAACCGTTCGCATCATGCTGGTCGACGACCATGAAGTCGTCCGGCTGGGGCTGAAACGCCTGCTGGAAAACGTGGCGTGGATCAAAGTCATCGGCGAGGCTGGCACTGCCGGGGAGGCTCTGCAAATGGCCCCCTCCCTGCAACCCGACATCGTCATCATGGACATCCGCCTGCCCGACGACAGCGGGCTGGTAGCCTGCCGCCGCATCACCTCCCAATGGCCGCACATCAAGGTCATCATCCTCTCGTCATTTGGCGATGAGGAACTCATCACCCAGGCGCTGCGCGCCGGCGCGTCGGGCTACGTGCTCAAACAAATCGGCGCCAGCGAACTGATACGGGCCATCGAAGCAGTCCAGGCCGGCCATGCCGCCCTGGATCCCATTGGCACCGACCGTATGCTCAAGCGGCTGCACGAAATGGAAAAAGAGCACCGGGAACTGGCCTTCAAGGGCCTCTCAGACCGGGAAATGCAAGTGCTCTGGCTGGTCGCGCAGGGCAAATCCAACGCCGACATTGCCGAAATTCTCTACCTCTCCCGCAAGACGGTGAGCCACCACGTCAGTTCCATTCTCGCCAAACTGGGGCTGAGCAACCGCATCGAAGCCGCGACCTACGCCGTGCGGCACCACATTGAAGATTTTGTAGAGCCTCCCACCTTTTAGTGTGCGGAGTGCGCTTCTTCTCCGCGGCCATACCCATACCACGCCGCGCAGGCCCCTTCGGCAGAAACCATGCAGGGGCCCTGCGGCGCTTCGGGGGTGCACACCCGCCCAAAGAGGGGGCATTCCGGCGGAGTGAGCACCCCTCGCAACACCTCCCCACACCGGCAACCGGGCGGCTCGCGGGAAGGCACTTCGGGCACCCCAAACCGCGCCCAGGCATCCCAGGGGCGGAAGGCTTCCCGCAAGGCCATGCCGCTGCGCGGCAACACGCCAAACCCGCGCCACTCGGCATCGGCCACGGCAAACACCTGCTGCATGACCGCCTGAGCCGCCGGGTTGCCCTCAGGGCGCACGGCGCGCGGGTAAGCGTTGACCACTTCCGCCCGGCCTTCCACCACCATCCGCACCAGCTCCCGCACAGCCAGCAAAATATCCACCGGCTCGAAGCCCGCCACCGCAACCGGCAGGCCATATTCCCGCGGCAGGAAAGCCCATGCCTCCGAGCCGATGACCGCCGAAACATGCCCCGGCCCGATGATGCCGTCCAGACGCACCTCGCCGGCCTCCAAAATGGCGCGCATGGCCGGGGGGGTGAACTTGTGCAGGGAAACCACGCTGAAATTCCGCACGCCCCGCGCCTGGGCCCACTGCACCGCCGCGGCCACACCCGGCGCGGTGGTTTCAAAACCCACCCCCAGGAAGACCACCTCACGGTCGGGGTGCTGCCCGGCCAACGCCACCGCGTCCAGGGGCGAATAGACCACCTGCACCGACGCCCCCTCCGCGGCAGCCTGTTGCAATGAATGCGTGGTGCCGGGGACCCGCAGCATATCGCCAAACGAAGCCAGCAGCACCTCCGGGCGGCTCGCCAATGCGATCGCGCGGTCGATGTCGGCCTGCGCGGTGACGCACACCGGGCAGCCCGGCCCCGAAAGCAAACGCACCTGCGGCGGCAACAACTGCCGAATGCCAGACTGCATGATGGCGTGGGTGTGGCTGCCGCAAAATTCCATCAGCGTGACCGGCCTGGTCAGGTGCTCGGCCAGGCGGCGAATTTCACCCAGCAGCCGTTGGCCCAACGCCGGATCGCGAAAGCGTTCCAGGGAAGGCCAGGTCATGGCGCGTCCTCCCCTCGCACCTCGGCCAGCAAAGCCAGCGTCGCCTCGGCTTCTGCCGGGTCTACCACGGCTATGGCAAAGCCGGTGTGCACCAAAACGTAATCGCCCACCTGCGCCTCGGGCAGCAACTGCAGGCTGATGCGACGCCGCACACCGCCAAACGACGCCTCGGCGGTTACACCCTCAATCTGTAAAATCTTCGCAATCACGGCCAAACACATGGAGGCAACCCTCCTCAGGGTGTGCTCAGGGTGTGAACGGCTGGCCCCATTGCCCCTGAAAGGCGATTTCGGCCAGGGGAAGGCGTGTTCGCGCGGCGGCTTCTGCCGGGCCCGCCGCTTCGGGCAGATAGCCCACCGCGAGCACCAGCACGGGCGCAAACTCGTCGGGAATAGCAAAAGCGGCGCGCACGGCCTGCTTCGCAAAGCCAGCCATCGGATGCGCATGCAGCCCCAATGCCGTCGCCTGCAAAATCAACTGCGCCGTTGCCAGCCCCACGTCGTGCCAGGCATAACGCAAAGGGCCGCGCGGGCCTTGTTCCTGGGCCACGGTCAGGATGAGCACGGGTGCGTGCTGCGCCCAGGCCCGATTGCCCTCGGCCAGGGCATCCAGAAGGCGCGCGTAAGTAGCCTCGCCCCGCTGCCCCACCATGAAACGCCACGGCTGGCTGTTGAAGGACGAAGGAGCCCAGCGAGCCGCCTCCAGCAAGGCCAGCAGCACCTCGCTTTCCACAGGCCGGGCAGGGTCAAACGCCCGCGGGCTGTAACGCCTCGCGATGATCGGGTGAAGTTCAGTCGTCGTCATCAAACCTCCAGGTTTAGGGGGATGTTTCCAACATTTTACGCGCTGCCACCCAGGCCTGCCCCAACGCCAGCCCGCCATCGGTGGGCGGCACCTGCCGATGGAGCAGCACTTCCAGACCACGGGCGCGCAGCCGCGGCACCAGGGTTTCCAGCAGCACGCGGTTCACAAAGCAACCGCCGCTCAGCCCCACCGTGCGCACGCCGGTTTCCCGACTCAGCCGCACCGCCACTTCTTCCGCCGCGGCCGCCAGCCAGGCATGGAAACGGCCCGCAATGGCTTCTGCGGCCTCCCCGCGGCGGATGTCGTCCACCAGATGGACGAGCATGGGGCGCCAATCCAGCCGCAGGGTCGGGGCAAAGGGGCCTTCCTCGGCGACCGCTTCCCACACCACGGGGTACGGTGTGCCTTCCGGCAGCGGGGCCGCGCGCGCGGCGGTTTCCAACCGCATGGCGGCCTGCCCCTCGTAAGTGACTTCCGTCACCAGCCCCAGCAGGGCAGCGACCGCATCGAACAACCGCCCACAACTGCTGGTCAGCGGGGCGTTGAGGCCGCGGGCGGCCTGCCACTGCACCGTGCGCAGGAAAACGGCATCGAGGACAGCCAGCGGGGGCAGGTCGGGCAGTGCCTCGCCATAGGTCTCCCTCAGCAACCCAATGGCTATACGAATAGGGTGACGGATGGCCGCCTCATTCCCCGGCAGGCGAAACAGCCGCAGCGAGGCCAACCGCCGGTAGCCCGCTCTCTCGGCCAATAGCACCTCACCGCCCCACACCGTGCCATCGGGGCCAAAGCCCGTGCCGTCGAACGTCAGCCCCAGCGCCGGGCCAGGGTGGCGATGCTCGGCCAGCAGCGCGGCCAAATGCGCGTGGTGATGCTGCACGCCCACGCGGCGCGCCCTGGCAGCCCCCGGCACCTCGGCCAGGGCCTCGGTAGCCGTTAGTGTGAAACCGGGGTGCAGGTCGTGCGCCAGCACCGCCGGCCGCGCCCCAAAAAGCGCCTCGAAACGCCGCACGCTCTCGACGAAAAAGCGCCACGTCGCGGCCTGCTGCATTTCGCCAATGTGCTGACTGAGGAACGCCTCTTCGCCCACCAACAGGCAAAAGGTGTTTTTCATCTCGCTGCCCAGGGCCAGCACCGGCTCGGGAGCGGCCAGGCCCAGGCGCACCGGCCGGGGGGCATAGCCGCGCGAGCGCCGCAGCGGGAAGGCCCCCACCGCGGTCGCCATCCACACGCTATCGTCCACGCGGTTATGGATGGGACGGTCGTGCCACAGGAAGCCCTCGACCAGCGGGCGCAGGGCCGCGCGCGCCTCGGCGTGGGTGCGCGCCATCGGCTCATCCTGACGGTTGCCGCTGGTCATCACCAGAGGCACACCGGCATCGTGCAGCAAAAGGTGGTGCAGGGGCGTGTAGGGCAACATCACCCCCAAGGTATCGAGGCCGGGTGCCAGGTTGGGAGCAAGGTCGGTGCCTTCCCGGCGGGGCAGGAGCACAATCGGCGCCTGCGGCGAGGTCAGCAGCGCCGCAGCCTGCTCGTTGACCTCGCAATAGCGGCGCACCATCGCGAGGTCGCGCATCATCACGGCGAAAGGCTTGTGGGGACGGGTTTTGCGCGCCCGCAAGCGCGCCACCGCCTCGGCCTGGGTGGCGTCACAAGCCAGGTGGAAACCGCCCAGCCCCTTGACGGCCAGAATTGCCCCCCGGCGCAGCAAGGCCGCGGCGCGGGCGATGTCGTCGGGCTGCACGTCGGCCACCACCCGCCGCAACCGCGCCGGCGCCTCCAGCCGCACGTGAGGGCCACATGCCGGGCAGGCGTTGGGCTGGGCGTGAAAACGTCGGTCGGCGGGGTCGTGATATTCCACCTCACAGGCCGCGCACATGGGGAAGCGCGCCATGGTGGTGTGCGGCCGGTCATAAGGCAGGCGGCGGATGATGGAAAACCGCGGGCCACAGTGGGTGCAATTGATGAAGGGGTAGCGGTAGCGGCGGTCGGCGGGGTCGAAGAGTTCCCGCAGGCAATCGGGGCAGGTGGCCGCGTCGGGGGAAACCCACGTCCGCCCTCCGGCGCTCGCGCTGGTCACAATGCGAAAGCCGCCCTGCACCTCGGCGGGCGGCACCGCCCACCGCCGGACGGCCTGCACCTCGGCCAGCGGCGGGGCTTCCCGCTGCAGGGCGCGCACAAAAGCCTCGACGGCAGCCGGGGGGCCCTGGGCGAAAATATCCACCCCCGCCGTGCTGTTCCGTACCCAGCCTTCCAGGCCATGCCGCACCGCCAGGCGGTAAACGAAGGGGCGAAAGCCCACCCCCTGCACGATGCCGTCGACGTGAATGCGCTCCGCCCGCACCCCGTCGCGCCCCACCGGCTACGCCTCCAACACGGCGTCGATTTGCCCCCGCAGCCAGGCGAAGAAGGCCTCTAACCCCTCGCCGGTCTTGGCCGAGACCGGGAAGAACGCCAAACCAGGGTTAAGCGCCTCGACGCCCTTGCGGAAGTAGTCCACATCAAACTCAAAATAAGGCAGCAAATCGATCTTGTTGAGCAGCACCGCCTGCACCCCGCGATACATCACCGGGTATTTGTAAGGCTTGTCGTCGCCTTCGGGCACGCTGGCAATCAGCACGCTGCGATGGGTTCCCAGGGCAAAGTTGGCCGGGCAAATCAGGTTGCCGACGTTTTCCACGATCAAGACGTCGATTTCCTCCAGCGGCAGGTTGGGCAGCGCGCCCTGCAACATGACGGCATCGAGGTGGCAGGTGCCGCCGGTGTTGATCTGCACGGCAGGGATGCCTTCCTGCATCAGCCGGTCGGCGTCGATGGTGGAAGCCAGGTCGCCTTCCACCGCCGCCAGGCGGTAATCGGAGCGCAACGCCTCGACCGTGCGCAGCAAAACGCTGGTCTTCCCCGCCCCTGGCGAGGCCATGAAGTTGAGGCCAAAAGTGCGGGTGCGGTCCAGCAGGTCGCGGTTGGCCTGCGCCAGCCGGTCATTGGCGCTGAGGATGTTCTCCACCACGGGAATGGTCTTTGCCATGAAAGCCTCCTTGGGAAAGCAACGGAAATGCCACAGGGGTCAAGTGACGTCCAGCGAATCGAGACGAAACTCATCGCCCTGAATCAGGCGCACGCGGGCGCTGCCGCATTGCGGGCAGGTCAGGTGCTCGCCGTCATAAGTATATTCCCGGCCACACGCCTCGCAGCGGAACACCGCCGGCAGGCGATGAAACCGCAGCTGGGCCCCTTCTGCCGGGGTGCCCTTGCTGAGAATATCCCAATAGAACTGCACCGCGTCGTCCACGATGCTGGAAAGTTGCCCCACGGTGAGGTCAATGGCCGTGATACGCGTTGCCCCGGCCTCGGCAGCGGTGCGCAGGGCAATTTCGAGCACGCTTTGGACGAAAGGGAGTTCATGCATCGGCCACCTCGGGGGGCAAATGGCGGCGCACCCACGCAGCAATGGCCTCGACGGCAGCAGGCAGGGCTGCCGCCACCGCCGGGCTGAGGGAAGCCCCCAGGCGCAGGTCGGCGGCTTCGAGGGCCAGCACCTCCACCACCGGCGGGAGCGGACGCCCTAAGGTGCGCGCCAGGCGCAGGGTCTCGGCCACGCCCCAGCCATGCGCCGAGGCCGCCCCGGCCACAAAGGCTTCCAAACGCTCTGCTGGCAGGCGGTGCAGCGTGCCCGGCGGCGCGCCGGAAACCACCGCATCCACCAGCAGCGCCGCGGACGCGCCTTCCAGCACATCGAGCAGCGCCAGGCCGGGAAGTTCCAACAAGTGGACGGCGACGGCAGGGTGGGCCGCGACACGGCGGTCGCGAGCCTGCCAGCGCCGGACCACCTCCAGCCCGACGGCATCATCCCCCCGCAAGGTTTGCCCCAGGCCGCAGACCACCACCCTGGCACTCACGCTTCCGAAACCTCCATCTTGAGGAAATGGGTCGCGCAGGAAATGCACGGGTCGTAAGCCCGCACCAGGTGCTCGCAGCGCAAGGTGGCCTCGTCATGGGGGAGGCTGAGCACCACCGGCGCCAACATGCGCAGATCGTCTTCCATGCGCGCCAGGTTTTGCGCCGTGGGCGGCACGATGCGGGCGTCTTCCACCAGGCCGCGGTCGTCCACCCGATAGCGGTGATAGAGCATACCGCGGGGAGCTTCGGTGATAGCCGCGCCTTCGCCGGCGCGCGGGTGAATTTCGGCACGCGGCGGGCCTTCCGGCTGCCAGGTGCGAGCGATTTCCAGCGCCACCGCGTAGGCATGCACCACCTCGACGGCTCGCGCCAGCAGCGCCTTATAGGGGTTGCGCACCGGGGGGCGGAAACCGACTTCCTCAGCCACCGCACGCGCTACGGGGTGCAGTTGCTCGAAGTTCAGGTTGAAGCGCGCCAGCGGCCCGACCATGTAAGTCGTGCCGCGCGCCGTGCGGCTGTGCAAAGCGTTGGAATGCGGCACATGCTCTTCGCGGTATCCCTGCTCGAATTGCTCTTCAGGCAGGTCACCACTCACCGAAGACCGCACCACCCCTTCCAGGATAGCATATTCCTGGGGATGATGCAACGCCACAAACTCGTAGTCCACCTCCAGGTCGGGGAAATCCAGCCCCGCCGCCCAGCGGACGGTTTCCTGCGAGGCTTCCAGCCCCCAGGTCAACTCAGGCACCAGCGCCCGGATGGCTTCAACGTCGGGCCAGCGGTAAAAGCCGCCCACGGTGGGGTTGACCGGATGCACCGAGCGGCCACCCAGCAAGGCCAAAAGGGTGTTGCCGATGCGCTTGAGGTGCAGGCCGCGCTGCACAATTTCGGGCGCATCCTGGGCGAGTTCCAGTGCGCTTTCGTGGCCGGTGAGGTCGGGTGCTTGCAGCATGTAGATGTGCAGCACGTGGCTTTCGATCCATTCGGCACAATAGAGCAAGTGGCGCAGATCGCGCACCGCGGGCGGCACCTGCACGCCAAAAGCCTTTTCCAGCGCGCGGGCGCTACTCATCTGGTAAGCCACCGGGCAAATACCGCAAATGCGGGCGGTGAGGTCGGGCACTTCTTCGTAGCGGCGTCCGAGCAAAAAGCCCTCGAAAAAGCGCGGCGGCTCATAGATTTCCAGCCGCACGTCCACCACCGCGCCGTCTTTCACTTTGAGGTAAAGCGCGCCTTCGCCTTCGACCCGCGCCAGGGCGTCCACCTGAATGGTGCGCTCGGTCACGATGCACCTCCTTTCTGCTCAGCGATGACCCGATCAGCAGCGGCGGCAAAGGCAGGAGCGTTGCCGGTGATGTGGCGCAAAGCCCGTCCTACCTCATCGGGGGAAGCCACCCGCGCGGCCGCGGCGAGGAATGCGTCGGTGTTGGCCTGCGACCACGGCCCAAAGCAACCATAACAGCCGCGCCCGTAGGCCGGGCACAGCGCGCCGCAACCGGCACGCGTCACCGGGCCCAGGCACAGTTTACCTTCCGCTACCAGCACACACACATTGCCGCGCCGCTTGCATTCCTGACAAACGGTGTAATCGGGCAGCACAGGCCGCTTGCCCATCAGCAGCGCAGCAAGCACCTGCACCACCTGATCGCCGTTGACCGGGCAGCCCCAGATTTCATAGTCCACCCGAATTTCATCGGCAATGGGCACTGCGCGGGCCAGATAGTGCAGATATTCAGGGTGCGGGTACACATGGGCTGCCCACACATCGGCCTCGGCAAAATTACGCAGGGCCTGCACACCGCCCGAACAGGCGCACGTGCCCAGCGCGATCACGATGCCGGCCTGTTCACGCACCTCGTGGATGCGGCGCGCCTCTTCGGGCGTGCTGACCGAGCCTTCCACCAGGGCAATGTCGTAAGGGCCGGGCTGCGTGCGGCGGGTGGCTTCCAGAAAATAGGCAATCTCCACCCGGTCCACCAGCGTGAGCAGCGCTTCCTCCAGGTTGAGGAGCGAAAGCTGGCAGCCATCGCAGGAAGAGAATTTGTAAACAGCAACACGGGGTTTGGCGCTCATCATAGCCCCTCCACACCGAAAAAGGGCGCGAGGGCATCGAAACGGAACACCGGCCCATCGCGGCACACGAAGTAAGGCCCTACCTGGCAGTGGCCGCACAGCCCCTGCCCGCACTTCATGTTGCGCTCCAAGGAGAGGTAGATGTGTTCGTAAGGGATGCGGCGCGCCATGGCTTCATAGACCACAAAGTGCATCATGATCTCCGGGCCGCACGAAAAGACCACCGTGCGCTCCGGATGGGGCCGCAGGCGGTAGAACAAAATCGGCACCACGCCGACCGTGCCCTGCCAATCGGCCTCGGCGCGGTCTACCGTGAGCAGCACCCGGATGTCGTGGGCTTCCCACGCGGCGTATTCGTCGGTGTAGAGCAGGTCAGCAGGGGTGCGTGCTCCGTAAAGCAGGGTGACGTCGCCAAAATCGGCGCGGTGGTTGATGATTTCGTAAATCACCGGTCGCAGAGGGGCCAGCCCAATGCCGCCCGTGACCAAAATCAGGTCACGGCAACGACACCCTTCCACCGGCCAGGCCGTGCCAAACGGCCCTCGCAACCCCACCCGTGCGCCGGGTTTCAGCCGGGTCAGCGCCCGGCTGACGTTCCCCACCGCCCGCACGGTATGCTGCAGCGTGTCGCGCTCGGCAGGGTCGGAACTGATGGAAATGGCGGCCTCACCCAAACCGGGCAGGGAAAGCATGTTGAACTGCCCCGGTTTGAAGCGGTACCGTCGGCGGGCGTCTGCGTCTTCCAGGCGCAGGGTCAGGGTGGCCACGTTGGGCGTCTCTTGCCGCACGGCCACCACTTCAGCCCAAAAAGGCACCAGCAAGGTGTCGGCGCTGGCCGAAGCCAGCGTTGCCGTCGGGTTCGGGTTCATCGCTCACCTCCGGCAGGCTGGGGGGTGTTGCGGACAGCCGCGAGGGTTTCAGTAATGTCAATGCCCGCCGGGCACCAGGTAATGCAGCGGCCACAGCCCACGCACCCCAAAGTGCCGAATTGCCGCTCCCACGAGGCAAATTTGTGGGTCACCCACTGGCGGTAACGGGCACGCACCGTGGGGCGGGCGTTCCCCCCGGCCAGGTAGGAAAGTTGGGGCGAAAAGCAGGAATCCCACACGCGGAAGCGGGTGACGGTTTCGCCATCGAGGGCAATTTCGTCCTGCACATCCCAACAGAAGCACGTGGGGCAGACCTGAGTGCAGTTGGCGCAGCTCAGGCAGCGGGAAGCCACCTCATCCCAGGCCGGGTGGTTGAGGTTGCTCAGCAAGGTTTCCGGCAGGCTCTGGGGGTCGGGCAGGCGCCTTCCCATGGCCTGACGGGCGTGTTCCAGCCCCCGTTGCGCCTGGCTCAGCCAAAAGGCGGTGGCCGGTTCCCAGGGCAGCGGCTGCAGCACTTCGCGGCCGGCTTCCGAGCCCACCGCCACGAGGAAAACGTCGTCGAGCTCGGTGAGCAGCAGGTCGTAGCCCGAAGCGGCTTCCGGCCCCGTGCCGAGCGAGGCGCAAAAACAGGTGTCGCCGGGATGCAGACAGTTGACGGCCACGATGAACAGCCGTTCGCGCACGGCGTGGTAGTGGGGGTCGGTGAAATCTTCCCGCAAGAAGACGGCGTCTTGCACGGCCAGCGCCGCCAGTTCGCAGGGGCGCACGCCAATCAGGGCATAGCGGGGGGCCTCAGCCGCGGGTGCTGCGGTTTCCCAGCGGCCATTGCGCCGGTGAAAGTGGAACAATTCCCGCCGCGGGGGGAAGAGGTAACGCTTCCAGCTGTCGGCGCCGGGCGTGGCGGCAAAGTAAAGCGGATGGTCCGTTTGTTCCGCCCGATAGCGTCCCGCATCCTGGTGCACCACCACGCCGCGCGGCAAGTCTTTCAGGCCCTCAATAGGGCCATAAGCCACCACCCCATCGCGCAAGCGCGGCCCATGCGTCTGATAGCCTCGCTGCCGCAGGGCTGCCAGCAGGTCGTCCAGATGCGGTTTGGGCAAGGCGACCACCACGTCGGCGGTTAAGGTGCGCTCATTCATGGCAACCCTCCTCCGCCGGATGGGCGTAGATATCCAGCAACTGCAAACGGGTAATCAAGAGGCGCTGGGCCACCACGTTCGCCAGGCGGCGCATGACGAGGTAGCCGAGGGTCGGGTCTTCCTCGCACAAGCGCAACAGCGCCGGGGCATCCAGCGCAACCAGGCGGCTGGAAAGCACCGCCACGGCAGTGGCCGTCCGCCGTCGGGCAGCCGGAATCACGCTCGACCACCCCAACACCTCTTCCGGCTCTACGGTCATCAGGCGCACATTGCCCCGCCCGGGGACATGAATTTCCAGCCCGATGCGACCTTCGAGCACCACGTAAAGGAAATCTTGCGGTTCGCCTTCCCGAAACAGCACTTCACCTGCCTTGACCTGCCGCAAACACGCAATTTGCGCCAGGGCGGCAAAGTGCTCCTGCTTCAAGCGGCGAAACCAGGGCAAATGCCAGAGCGCCCGCAGGGTTTCCTCATCCAACTCACAGTTCATCGCCCTTCCTCCTGTTCCAGGCAAAAGACCGGGCATCTACCTTTAGCATACAACATTATGGCACGCATGACAAGTGACAATATTCACAATACAAGCGTTCCTCACCGCGCACCTCGCCCATAAAAAACAAGGCTGACCCTGTCACAAGGCCAGCCCTGGTACGCTGCCGGGGTGTTCGCGGCAGCAGGCGCGCGCGAAGGGAAGAGGGGACGGCTATTTCTTGCTGGCCAACCACTTCACCAGTTGAAGCGCCTGGGCCTGCGAGAGTTTATCCTGGAAGGCCGGCATCGCGCCTTTGCCTTCCAAAATGATTTTCACATAGGCGTCTTGCTTCGCCTGGGCTGCTTTCAAAGCCGGGCCAATGCCGCCCTCAGCCTGCTTGCCGTGGCAAACCGCGCAGGCCGAGGCGTAGAACGCCGCGGCATCAAACGCCGTCGAAGTGGGGGTCGGCGTGGGCGGCGCAATATGCGGCGAACCTTCGCCAGTGCGGATGACCCGCACGTCAAGCCCCAAAGCCGCGAAATTCTGAACGACGGAATGAGTTTCGTCGAGCACTTTGGAATTGTAAACACCCATTTCTGCCTTCGCGGGCAGATGGGCCCGCAAGTCAAAATCGGGGTGGGGCTGAGCATCCACATACACGGCAATGGCGACCGCTTCCTGGTCCGTCAGCGGAGCGCCCTGGGGCGGCATGTTGTACTGAAGCCAGGTGGCCATTTTGACCGGCTGCGCCAGCCCTGCACCGGCATTGAAAGCCCTCTCCCCCCACAATGGCGGGTACACCATCTGGTCGCCCTGCGTTTTGCCCTGCCCATCCTCACCGTGGCAGGCAGCGCACTTTTGCGCGTAGAGCTTCTGGCCGTCAAGATACACCACATGGGTGGCAGTCTTCGCCAGCGGCACCAGTTTCTGGTTCACCCAGAGGGTGGCATAAAAAGGATTGATGGGCTTTTCTGCATTCATGGCAATGGGCAAGCCACTGGAAAGCCACGTAATGTAAGCCGTAATTGCCAGCGAGGCCTGGGAATCTACGGGCGGGCGGGTGCCGTTCATGCTGCGCATGAAGCAATTGGCCACCCGGTCTTGCAGCGTTTGCACCGTCTGCTCACGGGGCGAATAAGCCGGGAAGGCCGCCGCGCTGCCAATGAAGGTACCCAACGTTTTCGCCTTGCCGCCATCCAAATGGCAACTGGTGCAGTCCAGGTCGTTCCCCACCAGCCCCCTCGTGAGAGGGTGGGTATGGGTGTGATTGACCAGGTCTTCCCCCAGTTTGACCAGGGCGCCCAGTTCGCCTTTGGGGTAATCGGTCGGAGGGTCGGGAATGCGCGGTTGCCCATTCACAAGGGCGTAGACGTCAGCCGCTGCAGGCGTTCCTGCAACGGCGGCAGAAGGAGAAGCCGACGCCGCGCTTTGGGAAGGCGTGGATTGAGCCGCGCACGACGTCAACAGTGCGCCGGCAAGCAACAAAGCCATCAACAGCATCGCTTTTTTCATGGGGTCTGCTCCTGAAGAAAGGGAAAAGGCGCTTTCGTGCCGCCTTCATTGTAGCGAAGCAGGAAGCGCGCGAACATGGGCACGCGCCCTAAAAAAACCGAGGCCACCCTCACCAAAATATCCCCAGAAAACCCAAAGGCCGCCCCGGACAGGGCGGCCTGGAGCGCGGCGCAAGGCTATCCTCACTTCAAGGCTTCAATCAGGTTCATCATAAACTCGGCCTCGTCTGCCGAGACAGCCTCCCAGGCTGGGAAGCCCAGGTTATCCAGCACGTCTTTGCCTTTGGCGTCTGTATGCATGTTCACCAGTGCGGTGCGAATGGCTTCCTGCTTTTCGGCCAGCCGCGGCCCCACCAAAAAAGTGTGGTAAAGGTCGCCGATTTGGCTGTGGACCAGCACTTTCAACTGCTTGCGGGTGGTGGCGGTCAACTTTTCCAGCGCCTCTTTGAGCAAAAAGGCCAGATCAGCCTCGCCCTGGAGCAACAACTTCACAGCCACAGGGTAGCTCTCGACCTGGCGCACTTCCAGGTTAGAGGCATTCAGTTCGGCAGGTTCCAGCATCATCATGCCCAGGAGGTTGACGGCGGGGTCGTTGGTCACTGCCAGGCGCAGGCCGGGTTTGAGGTCGTCCACAGAATCATACGGCGCGTCAGCAGCCGTGACCACGACCGCCTCGTCCATTTTCCCCTGCGGGCGGGCGAGGGCAGTAAAGCCCTTTTCGCGAATCAACATGGCGGCATCGTAGGGATTGGCGTAGATCAGGTCCACCTTCCCCTGCCCAATGGCTTCCCGCTGGGCCTCAAATGAAGGGTAGAGTTCCAGGTGAATGGGCAAATCGAGCGCCTTTTGCAGCCAGGTGTTGAAGATGTACCAGCCGGCAATGCGGTTGGGGGGAAAGTCAGGGCTGACGGTCAACTGGAAAGTCATGCGCCTTCCTCCTCAGCCCGCATCCGGGCGTATTCTCGCAGCGCCTCTTCCATTTTGCGGCGCGAAGGCTTCCGCCGCACCGAGGTGTAGCCCACGATTTTGCCGTCTTTGAAGTTCGGCATCACGGTAGCATAGACGAGGTAGTAGCCCCCATCCTTGCGCAGGTTTTTGACATAGCCGCGCCAGGTCTTCCCTGCCTGGATGGTTTCCCACATGTCACGAAAAGCAGCCTTGGGCATGTCGGGGTGGCGCAAGATATAGTGGGGCTGGCCGATGAGTTCTTCGCGGGTGTAACCTGACATATCCACGAAGGCCTGATTGGCGTGGATGATGATGCCTTGCAAATCGGTGGTTGAAACGATCAGTTTGCCATCGGGATAAGGGGCTTCAATGTCCGTCACCAGGACCTTGCGGCTGGTGCCATCGTAGTAAGTGAGGGTATATTCCCGGTATTCCCCCACAATGTCTTCCGGACGCATGTCTTCCATAATAGCCTGTCTCCTTCCAAAAAATAGCCGCCTCGGCGGCGGCAAAGCGTGCTGGTAGGGTAATTATACCAGAAAGCGGGGTGAAAACGGTTGTTTGAGAAGGGAGGACGGGCA
>CAYYRG010000014.1:0-2075 GCA_964474015.1 uncultured Anaerolineaceae bacterium
CGCCGAGGGCGTGTTGACGCTCCACCCCGGCAGGCGCTCCCAATAGCCCCCTCCCGCGGCAACGGCTGCGCCAGTGCCCACCAGGGCATGGGTGCGCCCCCAAGCCAAAACCGCGTCTGTGCCGAGGGGCGTTTCGTCTTTCTGGCAGGGTGCTCAACGCCCCCCTGACCGCTTTTGCGCCAGAACACGGTCGTACACCTCGCTGCGCTTCCAGCCGCTGGCCGCGGCCAGGCGGCGCGCCAGTGCAGAGGGGCTTTCGCCGGCGCGCAGGCCCGCGGCAACGGCAGCGTCGAGGGTGGCTTCACTCCACTTTTCGGGAAACCGCATCGCGCCGCCCACCACCAGCACGAACTCGCCCCGCGGGGTATGCTCAGCAAAGTGAGCCTGCGCCTCGGCAACGGTGCCGCGCACGAATTCCTCGTGCTGCTTGGTGAGTTCTCGCGCCACGGTCAGGGGGCGCTGAGGGCCGAACACCGCGGCCAGGTCGGCGAGCGCGGTTTGCAGGCGTTGGGGTGTTTCCAGAAAAATCAGGGTGTAAGGCAGATCAGCCACGGCTTGCAAGGAAGCGCGGCGGGCGGCGCTTTTGCGTGGCAGGTAGCCCAGGTAAAGGAACGCCTCGGTGGGCAGGCCCGAAGCCACCAACGCGGCCAGCGGCGCGCTGGGGCCAGGCACCGGCGTTACCCGATGGCCTGCAGCCAGGGCGGCCTTCACCAGAGCCGCGCCGGGGTCGTTGATGAGCGGCGTACCCGCGTCGGAAACCAGCGCGAGATCGGCCTGCGCCAGGGCTTCCAGCAGGCGGCGCTCACGGCGGCGCTGGTTGTGTTCGTGGTAACTGATGAGGGGGGTGTGAATGTCGTAGTGGTTGAGGAGTTTCCGCGTGCGCCGGGTATCTTCAGCAGCAATCAGCGCGACTTCCCGCAACACCCGCAACGCCCGCAAGGTGATGTCTTCTAAATTGCCGATGGGCGTGGAAACCAGATAGAGGGTGGGCATGGCGTCCCTGTGGCGCTCAGGCGCGGAAATAGCCCCGCCGCAGGGGGCGGACGTCTTCCACAGTGATGAAAGCCTTGGGGTCGAAGTCGGTCACCAGGCGACGCACTTCTGGCACGCGTTTGCGCGGCACGGTCAGGTTGAGGACGTCCACCGTGCCGTCGCGCCCTCGCCCCGCCACCTCGGTGACGGCAAAACCGGCTTCGCGCAGCCGCTCGGCCAACACTGCACCGCGACCGGGGCTGATCACCCGCATGTGGCTGTATCCCATCGCCAGGCGCTCTTCCAGCCACATGCCCACCACCGTGCCCGTGGCAAAGCCGGCTGCATAGCCCAACATGTTCCAGACGTTGTTGAGGTTGGCAAAAATCTGTCGAATGGCCAGGACGAACACCAACGCCTGGAAGAAACCCAACACCCAGGCAAACAGCCGCTGGCCGCGGATGATGGCCAGCATCCGCACGGTGGCAATGGAAACATCGACCACGCGCAAAGCAAAGATGAACGCCGCCGAAGCGAGTGCCGCCCAGGTCAACGGTTGGATGCTCATGAACGCCCTCCAATGCTGGCCCGCCAGATGCCCCGTCGCATCGGGCGCACCACTTCTGAGGTCACGAAAGCCTCGGGGTCGGTGGCTTCCACGATTTCCAACACTTTGGGCACCTGCCGCTGCACCACACCGCAGTTGATGAAATCGACGGTGCCGTCCCGGCCTGAGGCAGGCACTTCGGTGAACGCGAAACCAGCCTCGCGCAGGCGTTCGGCAATGGCCGCCCCCCGCCGCGGGCTGATGATGCGCAAATGCACATACCCCAGGCCGAGTTTGCGCTCAAGCATGATGCCCGCAACGCCGCCGGTGGCATACCCCAAGGCGTAACCGGCAATCACCAGCGGGTGCATCGTCCCCGCCACCACCCACGTCAGGGCTACCACGAACAGGAAAGCCTGGGCAAAGGCCGCCAGCCAGGCCCAAAGTTTGTGCCCGCGCATCACCAGCAGCGTGCGCAGGGTATCCAGGGTAATGCCTGCCAGCCGCATGATGAAAATGAGCAATGCCGCAATCAGGGGGGAAGTGGTTGGCGCCA
>CAYYRG010000014.1:2175-15555 GCA_964474015.1 uncultured Anaerolineaceae bacterium
AGATCTCTTCGCCTTTGGCTCTGCGGCGGGCAATTTGCCGACGGGCGCGCGCGATGAGCCAGTCCATAATCTTGTAAGTGCCACAGCCTAACAAGTGGCTGGCCTTCCACATCCATTTGGGGTCGCTGCCGGGCAAGATGGCATATTTGCCCCGTTTGACGCCCCTGACAATCTCGGCGGCTACCTGCTCAGCGGTCAGCAGCCCGCCAGTTTCGGCCAGAATTTTGGTTTCCGGCGGTTTGAGGGGCATTTCGTAATGCAGTTGGGGCGTATCGGTGTCGGGCGGGAAGACGACATGCACCGCGATGCCTTCCGGCTTAAGTTCGGCACGCAGCGTATCAGAAAAGCCCCACACCGCAAACTTCGAAGCGCCGTAGGCCGAATAGCCAAAAACGCCCAAAAAGCCCGCGACCGACGAAAGGTTGATGATGTGACCGCTGCGTCTGGCCCGCATCGGCTCGATGAAAGCCTTGCACACATGCACCGTGCCGTAGTAATTGATTTCCATCATTTGGTGGAACACCTCGACGGGCAACTCCCAAAAATAGCCGGGGCGGGTCACACCGGCGGAGTTGACCAGCCAGTCGGGCGTGCCCATATCGGCCTGCACCTGCGCGGCCATGCGTTCTACTGCGGCAAAATCAGCCACATCACAGGAGTAGATGCGGTGCCCTTCACCCGGCAACGACGCCAGGGCGATTTCCAGTTTCTCTTGCCCACGGGCAACCAGCGCCACCCGCGCGCCTTCCCCTGCTACTTGCTGCGCCAAGGCCAGCCCGATGCCGCTGGAACCTCCGGTGATCAGAACGATTTTGCCTTGCAACGAAGTTTTCATCGCTCACCTCGCTACGCCTGCGGGCGCGAATGGAGTACAATAAATGTATCGCTATTCTATCACTCCTCAGGAGTCAACACCATGCGCTGGAAAATTCTCCTTACCGACGGACTGAAGGCTGAGGGACAGGCAATTTTGAGCCGCGAGGCCGAAGTCGCCGACCGCAACGGCATCAGCGCCGAGGAATTGCTGGAAACCATCGGCCAATACGATGCCGTCATCGTGCGCAGCCGCACCAAAATCACCGCTGCCGTGCTGGAAGCCGCGCCCAACCTGAAAGTGGTGGGACGCGCCGGCGTCGGCGTGGACAACATCGACCTGGAAGCCGCCAAAGCTCGCGGCGTGACGGTGGTCAACGCCCCGCAGGCTTCGACCAACGCGGTGGCCGAACTGGCGCTGGGCATGATGTTTGCCCTGGCCCGCCGCCTTGCCGAGGCCGACGCCAGCATGAAGCGCGGCGAATGGCGCAAAAAGCAGCTCACTGGCAGCGAACTTCACGGCAAAACCCTGGGCGTGGTGGGCATGGGGCGCATTGGCAGCCGGGTAGGCGAACTGGCAAAAGCCATCGGCATGGACGTCATCGGCTACGACCCGCTCATCCCCGCCGAAGAAATCGCCCGCCGCGGGGCCAAGCCCATCGCCGAACTGGACGACCTCTACGCTCAGGCCGACGTCATCACCCTGCACGTCCCGCTCACCCCCCAGACCCGCGGCATGGTGAATGCCGAAGCCTTTGCGAAGATGAAAGAGGGCGCTTTCATCATCTGTGCGGCGCGCGGCGGCGTCATCGACGAAACTGCGCTCTACGAAGCCCTGGAAAGCGGCCACATTGGCGGCGCGGGGTTAGACGTGTATGCGACCGAGCCGCCAGGCGCTTCTCCGCTGGTTTCCCATCCGCGGGTGGTGGCCACACCCCATATCGGGGCGCAGACCAAAGAAGCCCAAACGCGCGTCGCGGTGGATATTGCCACCGAAGTGCTGGCTGCCCTCAAGGGCGAAAAACTCCGCTGGCGGGTGGTGTAACCGCTCATGGCCGGGCAGATCATCCTCGGCCCGCTGGTCGGCGGGCTGAGCCACAGCAGCGTCAACCTCTGGGCCCGCGCCGACGGGCCGGGCATGTTGCACGCCTGGGTGGGGCAAAAACCCGACCTGAGCGATGCGCGCCACGTCGGCGCGGCCCTGTTAGTGGCCGCCTCGGGCTTTGCAGGGCGGGTGCAAGTATTGCATCTGCAACCCAATACCACGTACTACTACGCCCTCACGCTGGAAGAAAAGCGGCCTTCCCCTCACCAGGCCCCCTTTCCCTCTTTCACCACGGCGCTGCCGCCGGGCGAGGTGGCCGACTTCGCCTTTGCCTTTGGCTCGTGCTTCATGCCCGGCTTGCTGAACGATGGCGAAATCTTCCGCCGCCTCGACGCCCTGCGCCCGCAACTGGACCTCCGCTTTTTGCTCATGCTGGGCGACCAGATTTATGCCGACGCGTGGTGGAAAAACGGCATCGGGAAAGTCGCCCTCACCGAAGAAGACTATCGGGCAGTGTATTTGCACACCTGGCAGCACCCCGCCTGGCGGCAGGCGCTGCAAAACCTCCCGGTGTTCATGACCTTAGACGACCATGAGGTAGACGACGACTGGGCCTGGACCTCGCCGGAGCGCTACGAAGGGCGCATTCCCTTCTGGCACCATCTGGAACGATGGCTGCGCCGCCTGCCGCCGGAAGCCCGCCGCCTCAGCCACCGGCGCATTCAAGCCGCCCTGCAAACCTACTGGGAACACCAGATGATGCACGCTCCTCCGTTGCTGCACCCGCCGGAGGGCGTCAAACATGACCGTCCCCTCATCCTCCCTGCCGACGACGGCCACTTTGCCTACACCTTCACCTTTGGCCCTGCGGCCTTCTTCGTGATGGACACGCGCACCCAGCGTATCCACGGCCGGCGCATGCTCAACCGCGCCCAGTGGGAAGCCCTGGAAACCTGGCTGCTGGAAGTCAAAGACACCTTCCCCGTGAAGTTCATCGTCTCGTCGGTGGCGGTCATCTTCGAACTGTGGGGCGACTTCAGCCGCGACCGCTGGAATGGCTACCCTGACGAGCGCCGCCGCCTGCTGCACCTGCTCGCCGCCAACCACGTGGAGCACGTCTACTTCCTTACTGGCGACCTGCACAGCGCCTACGCCGTCGAGGCCACCCTGCAACCCGAAGGCAGCCCCCCGCTCAAAGTGTGGGAATTTTGCGCCTCGCCTTTCGAGCAAATGACCAACAAACTGACCCTGATCGCGGCCCGCAAAGTGCACACTTACCCCATCGTCGAGCACAAAATCCACTTCCGCATGGCGCGCCCCAACGTCGGCATCGTGAAAGTGCGCTTCGACGCCCAGGGCAAGCCCCACGTGCGCTATGAAATCTATGACGACCAGCGCCCCGAGCCTTGCCACGCCGTAGAGGCTTCCTGACGCCATGGCGTTCCGGCCCAAGAATTGCACCATGCACCATAGCGAGGCGGCGCGCTTGAAGTTGAAAAAGCCCCCGCTTGACGAAAACCGCAGGTACGTGTAACCTAAAGAAAACCTTTCCCATCGCCCAAGCCACTTGGGGAGCCGATTATGGACATTCTGGAACTGGTCGACCGTTTGGAAGAACTTTTCAACGAAAGCCGTGCCGTGCCTTTCACCCACAACGTCATCGTCGATGAAGACCGCATGTTAGACATCATCGACCAGATGCGGATTACCATCCCCGACGAAGTGCGCAAGGCGCGGCAACTGCTCAACCAAAAAGAACGCCTGCTGGCACAGGCCAAAGAAGAAGCCCAGCGCACCATTCAACTGGCACAGGAACGCCGGGAACAAATGATTCAGCGCGATGCCATCGTGCAGGAAGCCGAAGCGCGGGCGCGGGAAATCATCGCCCAGGCGCGCGAAGACGCCGAAGCCATCCGGCGGGAAGCCGACGACTACGCGCTGCAGAAACTGCAGGAATTGGAAATGGCCCTGGCGCGCATGATGGCCGAGGTACAAAACGGCATTCAGGCGCTGCAGCAAACCCAGGCTGCCGCCGAGCCGCCACCTGTTGCCCCTCCCGAAGCCTGACCGGAGGGACGTTGTGGTATAATGTGCGCCGCTACCCGCCCCCATAGCTCAGTGGATAGAGCGTCGGCCTCCGGAGCCGAAGACCCGCGTTCGAGTCGCGGTGGGGGCACCTCCCCAGCCCAGGCGGTCGTCTGGGCTGTTTGCTTACTCTGGAGCACCCATGACGGCTTACACCGCCTTTACCGACATCCCTTCGTGGGGCACGCTGGGGGTCACCGTTTCCCCCGCGGGCCTGACTGCCGTGCACTGGGGGCCTGCTGCGACGCGCCCCGCAGGGCTGGCAGGCAAAGCCGACGCTCCCACAGCCCAGGCGCTGCGCTGCGCGGCTTCCCAGTGGCTGGCACATCTGCGAGAGTATTTCGCCGGCCAACGTCGCGAATTCCCGCTGGAGATCGCCTGGGGCACCCTGCCGGCCTTCCAACGACAGGTGCTGGAAGCCACAGCGGCCATCCCCTACGGCGAGACGCGCACCTATGGGCAAATTGCCGCCGCCATTGGCAAGCCGGGGGCAGCCCGCGCCGTGGGCCGCGCCCTGGCGACCAACCCGATGCCCATCGTCATCCCTTGCCACCGGGTGATTAGCGCCGATGGCCGCCTGCACGGTTACAGCGGGCCGGGCGGCCTGGCCGCCAAAGCCCGCCTGCTGGCCCTCGAAAACGCCGCTTCGCTCCCCACCCGCTAAACCACCATGGCCTTACGCATTCGCCTGACCTACGCCAAAACCGACGCCATGCGCTACACCAGCCACCTGGATGTGCAGCGCACCTTAGAGCGCACCTTCCGTCGTGCCGGCCTGCCGCTGCTGCACAGCCAGGGCTACCACCCTCGCCCCAAGATGCACCTCGCCTCGGCGCTGCCCCTGGGGTGCACCGGCGAGCACGAGCTGGCCGATTTCTGGCTGACCGAGCCGCTGCCGCCGGAAGCCATCGAAGCGGCCCTGCGCCAGGCTGCGCCGCCGGGTATTCGCATCCTGGCCGTGGAAACCGTCCCCGCGGAGGCGCCGCCCTTGCCCAACCTGGTGGTGGCAAGCGAATATCGCATCACGCTGCTGGAAGCCGTGCCCGACCTGGCCGCGCGCGTTCGCCAGTTGCTGGCAGCCGAGCACCTGCCGCGGGAACGACGCGGCAAGCCCTACGACCTGCGCCCGCTGATCGAAGCCCTGGAAATTTTGCCCCCCGACGAAACAGGCCACGCCCGCCTGCAAATGCGCCTCAGCGCGCGCGAGGGCGCCACAGGCCGCCCCGACGAAGTGCTCGCAGCCCTCGGCATTCCCCTCGGCACGGCCCGCATCCACCGCACGCGGCAATTTCTGCGGTCGGCGTGATACAATTTCTTTGCAGCCCGTCAAAGGGGGCATCCCCCAGCCCCGCCCATTACCTTTTCGAGGCCCGGCATGTTTCCCATCAAAGACACCGTCCGTTCGCGCTCCTTCCCGCTGATGAACTGGCTGCTCATCGCGGCCAACGTCCTGGTTTTCCTGCATGAAGACCACCTGAGCCAATGGGCTTTACGGCGCTTCATCGACACTTACGGCATGGTGCCCGCCCGGTTGTGGCTGCACCCCCTCGAAACCTGGCCGACCCTCTTCACCAGCATGTTCCTGCACGGGGGGTGGTTCCACCTGCTCAGCAACATGTGGGTGCTCTTCATCTTCGGCGACAACGTGGAAGACCGCATGGGGTCGCTCCGTTACCTGATGTTTTACCTGCTCAGCGGGCTGGCTGCCGGGTTGACCCAGGCAGCCATTTTGCCCACCAGCCACGTGCCCACCGTGGGGGCCAGCGGCGCGATTGCCGGCGTGCTCGGCGCTTACATGCTGTTCTACCCCCGTGGCCGGGTGTTGACTTTGGTGCCGATTTTCTTCTTCATCACTTTTCTGGAAATCCCGGCCTGGATTTTCATCGGCATCTGGTTCCTCACCCAACTGTATTCCGGCTGGATGGCGCTGCTGCCTTACGGCGCGCACACCATGGGGGGAATCGCCTGGTGGGCGCACATTGGCGGCTTCATGTTCGGCCTCATCTTCGCCAACCTGTTCGCTCAAAAGCACTATCGGCGCTACGCCGACGAATTCTATCGCTGGTAAACGGAGGTGCATGATGGGTGGTAGTTTTTGGGACCTGTTCTGGCTCTTCCTGATGCTTGCCTCGCTGGAACCGTGGCTGCGTCAGCGGATGCTGGAAAACGCGCGTGTCCGGTTGATGCGGGAAATGGAAAAAAAGCGCGGCTCACGCGTCATTGCCCTCATCCATCGGCAGGAAACCTTCTCTTTCCTGGGGTTCCCCATGGCGCGCTACATTGACATTCAGGATTCCGAGCAGATTTTGCGCGCCATCAAACTGACCGACGATAGCGTGCCCATCGACCTGATTTTGCACACTCCCGGCGGCCTGGTGCTGGCGGCAGAGCAAATTGCCTATGCGCTCAAGAAACATCCCGCAAAAGTGACCGTGTTCGTGCCGCATTATGCCATGTCGGGCGGCACGCTGATTTCCCTGGCCGCCGACGAAATCGTGATGGACGAGAACGCCGTGCTGGGGCCAGTGGACCCACAGTTGGGGCAGTATGCCGCGGCTTCCATTTTGAAAGTGGTGGAGCAAAAAGACATCAACCGCGTGGACGACGAAACGCTGATTTTGGCCGACATCTCGCGCAAGGCCATTCAGCAGGTCAAACGCACCGTCACGAAGATTCTGGAAGGCAAGATGCCCCCCGACAAAGCCGAGGAACTGGCCGAAACCCTCGCCACGGGCCGCTGGACGCACGACTACCCCATCACGGTTGAGGAAGCCCGCGAACTCGGCTTGCCGGTTTCCACTGAGATGCCCGCCGAAGTTTACAAACTGATGAACCTTTACCCACAAACGGCCCAGCGGCGGCCTTCAGTGCAATACATTCCACTGCCCTATGGGCCGGTGAAGCACAACGGCGAGGGAACGCCGAAGAAATGACAAACCCCAGATTGCGCAGGTTACACAGAAAAAATCTGTGCCATCTGCGTAAGTTGGGTTTCTTTTGCGTTGGAGGGAAAGATGGAAACCCTGCGTGAGCGTCCGTTGCCCAACGGCGGCACTTTGCGGCTGGTGCACGGCGACATCACCGCGCAGGCCGTGGACGCCATCGTGAACGCCGCCAACAGCCGCCTGGCGCACGGCGGCGGTGTGGCCGCCGTGATTGCCCGCAAAGGCGGCTCGGTGGTGTGGCGAGAATCGCAGCAGTGGGTGCGGGAACACGGCCCGGTGCCCCACGACCGCCCGGCCTACACCTCGTGCGGCAACCTGCCCTGCCGTTACATCATCCACGCGGTGGGGCCGGTGTGGCACGGCGGCAACGACAACGAAGACGCCAAACTACGCGCCGCCGTGCAGGGCTCGCTGCAACGCGCCGAGGAACTCGGCCTCACCTCCATCGCCTTTCCGGCCATCAGCACCGGCATTTATGGCTTTCCCAAACGGCGGGCGGCGGGGGTGTTCTACCGGGCCATAGCCGACTATTTCGCCGCGCACCCTCATAGCCCTGTGCGCGATGTCCGCATCGTGCTCTACGACCGCCCCACGTTGGAAGCCTTCCTCACCACGTGGGATGAGCAGGCCCCCACAAGCGCATGAACGCACCCTTGCATTCGCGCCGCAACCCGAAAGTGCAGCACGTGCGCCGCTTGCTGCGCAGCGCCCGCGCGCGGCGTGAGGCGGGGCAGTTCGTGGCCGAGGGGGTGCGGCTGGCCGAGGAAGCGCTGCGGGCGGGCTGGCGTCCGGCATGGGTGCTGTTTTCGGCAGCAATCAGCGATCGGGGGCGAGCGGTAGTCGCGGCCTTCCAGCAACAGGGCGTGCCGGTGTTTGCGGCCTCGCCCGAGGTGATGCAGGCTGCGAGCGCCACCGAAACGCCCCAGGGCGTGCTGCTGGTGCTGCCCCAGCAAACGCTGCCGTGGCCGTCCGAGACCAATTTCCTGCTGGTGCTCGACAGCGTGCGCGACCCCGGCAATGTGGGCACGATTTTGCGCACGGCGTGGGCGGCGGGCGTACAGGGCGTGTTGCTCTCCCCCGACTGCGCCGACCCCTTCAACCCCAAAGTGGTGCGGGCAGGCATGGGCGCGCATTTTCACCTGCCGCTGCGCCGCGCCCCCTGGGAAGACCTGCTGCCCCTGATGAAAGGCAAAGCCTGCTTTCTGGCTGCTGGCGGTGAAGGCGTGCCTTACACGGCAGCCGACTTCCGCCAGCCCCTCGCGCTCATCGTGGGCGGCGAAGCCTACGGCGCGGGGGAAGCCGCCCGGCAAGCCGCGACCCAGGCCGTGCATATTCCCATGCCCGGCGGCGCCGAATCGCTCAACGCAGCAGTCGCGGCGGGAGTTTTGATGTTCGAGGTGGTGCGACAACGGCAGGGGGAAAGGCCGCCCCTACGCCACCAGCCCTAACGCCTGCAGCAACGTCAAAACCATACGCGCGGTTGCGCCCCAAATCACCTCCCCCTCATAAGGCTGGAAAAATATCGTGGAAATGGTAGGCAGTCCCGGCCCCAGGTGGCGGGTGTGGGTTTCCCGGTGCGCGGGGTCGCGCAGCCAGGCCAACGGCACGGCAAAGGCCCGCGTCACCTCGTTTTCCGAAAGATGCAGCGGCAACGGCCACGGAATGCTCCCCACCACCGGCGTAACCCAAAAATTGCTCACGGTACGGTGCTGGGGCAAAGCGCCCAAAACACGCACGGCCTGTGGCGGCAGGCCGAGTTCCTCCTCGGTCTCCCGCAAGGCGGTCGCGATGAGCGAGGGGTCGCCGGGTTCTTTCTGGCCGCCGGGGAAAGCCACCTGACCGCTGTGAGGGTCGTGGGGATGGGGCGCGCGGTGGATGAAAAGCGTGTGCCACGCCCCTGCGTGCCGAAAGAGCGGAATGAGCACCGCCGCGGGGCGCGGCTGCCCCCGCAAGGCCTTCCCCGGGTACGGATCGACCGGCGCGCCAGGAAAAGCCGCCAACCGCCGGCGGATGTCTTCCTCGTCGCGCAGGGGGCATGGGGGCATCGCTCAGCTCTCCTCGGCAGGGGGAGCCTCTGGCTGTGCAGGCGGCGGGGCAGGAATGACCGGGCGGGCAAAAATGAGGTAGCCCGTGTGCGCCACCATCCGGTCGGTGGGGCGCAGGCGCTCGGGCACCGGTTTGTAATAGCGCAACAGCACCTCGCAGACCTCAATGAATGCAAAGTCGTGCGCCTGCAAAGCCGCCACCAGCCGGGAAACCTGGTTGGTGGTCGGCACCAGGCTGCCAAAAAAGCCGCCGCTTTTCAGGGCTTCCCGCACCTGGGCAACGTAATCTTCGGGGTTAGGCACATCCAGGAAAAGGGCATCGACCTCGCGCTCGTCGAATCCGGCAGCAATATCGCGTAGTTTGAAGGTCACGCGGTCTTCCAGGCCCACCCGCCGCAGGTTGCGCCGGGCAAGACGCTGCATCTCAGGACGGCGCTCGTAAGAAATCACCCGCCCCTCACGCCCCACCGCGAAGGCCAGGGCGGTGGTCAGCGCCCCCGAACCGGTTCCGGCTTCCAGCACCGTTTGGCCGGGGCCAATGCTGAGGGAAACCAGCACAAACCCAATGTCTTTTGGAAACATGATCTGGGTGTTGCGGCGGGTTTCTTTCAGCAGGTCGGCAAGGGAAGGGCGCAAAAGATAAAACGGCGTGCCCAGGTGGGAATAGACTTGCGTGCCCCACGGCAGGCCGATGAGGTCGTCATGCTTCACCACGCCCTTGTGCGTGTGCAGCACTTCGCCGGGCGTGAGGCGCAGCAAGAAAAAGCGGTGGCCAACGCTGAGCAATTGTGCCAGATCGCCCTCACGGGCGCGAGATTCGTAAAGCAAAAGACTCATCGGAAAAGCCCCTTGAAGTGGTATTGTGCGCTGCAGAAAGTCAACTGAAGAGCGCCCGCACGTCTTCTGGCGAAAGTTCTTTGAAAAAGCCGCTCTCGGTGGCAATCAGTTTTTCCACCAATTCCTTCTTCTGTTCCTGGAGCTGCAAGATTTTCTCTTCCACGCTCTCACGGGTGATGAGTTTGAAGATGAACACCGGCTTATCCTGGCCAATGCGGTGGGTGCGGTCGGAAGCCTGACGTTCCACCGCGGGGTTCCACCAGGGATCCACGTGGATGACGTAATCCGCGGCGGTCAGGTTCAGCCCTACGCCGCCCGCTTTCAGGCTGATGAGGAAGAACGGTACGGCAGGGTCGTTCTGAAAGCGGTCAACCTGTTCTTGCCGCTTGCGGGTGCGGCCATCGAGGTAAGCGTAGGGAATGCCGCGGGCGTCCAGTTCCTTGCGTATCAGGCGCAGCATTTGCACAAACTGAGAGAACACCAGCGCCTTGTGTCCTTCCTTGTAAAGCGTTTCCAGGGTTTCAAGCAACACCGTCAGTTTACCGGAATCGCCGCGGAATTTGGGGTCGATGAGTTTGGGGTGATTGCTGGCCTGCCGCAAGCGAAGTAAGCCTTCGAGAATTTTCATGCGGCTCTTGTCGAGACCCTCTTCTTCGATGAGCCCGACGAGGAGTTCGCGATAATAATCGCGCAGTTTGAGGTAAAAACGGCGCTGGGCGGGTTCCATCGGGCAATAGATGACCCGCTCGGTGCGGGGCGGCAGTTCGGGTGCGACCTGCTCTTTGGTGCGCCGAAGGATGAAAGGGTAAACCATGCGGCGCAAGGTTTGGGCAGTTTTCTCATCCTGCGCCTTTTCGATGGGCTTGACGAATTCCTCTTTGAAGTAGTCGAGGCTGCCCAGCAGACCGGGCATCACAAAAGCAAACTGCGCCCAAAGTTCAAAGGTGTTGTTTTCCACCGGGGTGCCGGTCATGGCCAGGCGATGCTCGCTCTGCAGGCGACGCGCGGCGCGTGCGGTTTTGGCCAGCGGGTTCTTGATGGCCTGCGACTCGTCGAGCACGATGTAGTGAAAACGATAGGCGCGCAGTTTCTCATTGTCCACGCGCATCACGCCATAGGTGGTGAGCACCAGGTCGTAATCATCGAAAGCAGCCACCGCAGGGCGCTGAGGGCCAAAATAGGCCAGCACCTTGAGGGTGGGCGCAAACTTTTCCACCTCGCGCTGCCAGTTGATGAGCAGCGAGCGTGGCACCACCACCAGGTCGGGCGCCTGGGCATGGCCGCTTTCCCGTAATGAAAGCAAGAAAGCCAGCACCTGCACGGTCTTGCCCAGACCCATATCGTCGGCCAGAATGCCGCCAAAGCCGTATTCGTGCAAAAAGTGCAGCCAGTGGTAACCCGCAACCTGATAGGGGCGCAGCGCGCCTTGCAGGCTGGCAGGCAAAGGCCGTTCGGCAATGCCCTGAAAATCTTTCAGCCGCGCCAGCCGCTCACGGAAAGCCTGGTCGGCGTGCGCCTGTCCGGCTTCCTCGACCAGTTCTTCCAGCATGGCGGCGTGGAAATCGGCGAACCGGAGGGTATCGTTTGCGTCGTCGGTTTCGGTGGCCAGGCCGAAAAGGCGCTTGTAACGCTCCAGCCATTCTTCGGGCAGGCGTCCGATAGAGCCATCGGCCAGTTTGACATAACGGCGCTTCTTACGCAACGCCCGCCGAATTTCGGCCAAAGAAACGGTTTGTTCGCCAAATTGCACCACGGCCTGGACGTCAAACCAATCGATGCCCGAAGTGATGTTGACCGAAAGGGTGGGCTGGTGGCGGCTGACGCGCACTTTTTTGATGTTCTCTTCGCCGTAAATTTCAAAGCCTGCAGCAGCCAGTTGGGGCACTTTATCGAGCAGGAAGTCCACCGGGTGGGTGCGGGCGCGCAGCAAGAGCATGGCCGGGGCGTCTTTGGTGCCGCGCTTGAGGCCATACTTCGCCTGTGCGGCCTCATGATGCCAGCGCTGCTCGGCAGTGGCATCGCGCTGGATGTGGTAGAACTTCCACGGGTCGTGGGGGTCTTCCAGGGTAGTCACTTCAGGCACCGGGAACTCATACAGCACTTCGTGCTGGCCATAGCCAAAGCGCAGTTCTGCGCCCAGGGTTTCATCGATTTCCTGCAAATACAGGCGCGGCACCGGCTCGGCGCGCACCGGCTCGTAAGTGACCACCCCGCCTTCCAACGGGCGGCCCAATTTCGCCAGCAGGCGGGGAAGGTAGCGGTCGCGAAAGTCTTCCACCTCTTTCTGCGGCACAAAAAGAGGCGTCGCCAGTGCCTCTAACCACTCAGTCAGCCCCTTGAGATCGGGGCGCACCAGCCAGCCATTGTTGACCAGCAGCCAGGGGGGGCGCGCTGAGACTTTCGCGATATCCTTGACCTCAATCACTTTGCCCTGCACACGCAGGTGGGCTTTCATCTGCAAACCGCTTTCCGCGGTTTCCAGCGCGAGCACGGTCTCAACGCCCTCGCGCACAATTTTGAGCGGCGCTCTGAGCGTCAACGGTGAGGGGTAAATCGGCACCCCCCATGCATTCAGCGCCTCGATGGCCTCGCCGATGGGGACTGCAGGGATGCCATAATCGCGCTCCGCGGTAAGGCTGTGGGCCAGAGGCAACGCCCCCGGCGGGGCGTTGAGCACGCGCACCTGCTGGCGACTTGAGGGCATGCGCTCGTGGAAGTAGGAAAGCAGTTCTTTCCCGTGAGCAATCAGCCAGGCATTCCACGCTTCAGGTGTTTGCGGCGGTTCTTCCGACGGCAGTAAATCCTGAATTTTCCGCACCAGCAGCCAGTAAGGTTTCAGGCGGAAATGCCGCTTGTAATAGTAAGAATAAGTGGGTGCCGTAAGGGCAAAAACGAGCAAATAGTCTGAATGCTTTTGCGCTGCGGGCTGGAGAGAAGGCAAAGCCAACAGCTCTTTGAGCCGCCGCTTCCACGCCCCGGGGACATAGATGCCTTCTTTGCTTTGCAATGTGCGCCGCAGGGTCACGGCTGCGGCCACGCAGTGCTTGCAAAACGCACCGCTTTCCCCCATCGGGCACGTGCAATCGTAAAGCAACTCGTCGCCAAAGACCTCAAGGAAAACCTTGTATGGCCGCGGGCGAGAGCCTTGTACCAAAAAGCGCGCCGAGGAAGCGTCGATGTCGACGATTTTGACCCGCCCTTGCTCGGCATAGCGCAAGCCGCGATGATAGGACGCCGATCCGGCCAGGCGATAGAGAAAACTTTCGGATAATAGACGGGGATCCCACATGGGTGTAATCTGGTTGATTCGCCGCTATGGGCACACCCCCTAAAGGCCTTTTCCAGCCCTTAGGGGGTGTGCATGGTTGCAGGGGGGAAGCAGCGGGGGGTTAGCCTTCCAGCACGCGGGCGTTGAATGCCTTGATCAGTTCGTCGATTTGCGGCACGAGTTCCTGAATGCGCTTCCAGTAGTCGCGGTCGTACCATTGTGCCCGCAGTTCGTCGGAGTTCTTGCCCTGCTGCTCAACCCAGGTGAAATACTTGAGGTTGTGCACCCGGCGGCGGTCGGTGTAGCGCAGTTCGAGCATGTTGCCCAGATCGGCGCCCTGCA
>CAYYRG010000015.1:0-15452 GCA_964474015.1 uncultured Anaerolineaceae bacterium
CGTCGATGACGAAGAAGCGCAGTTTCTTGTCGATGATTTGCTGCTGCACGGTGCGGGGGAGTTTATCCCACACTTCGTCGGGGCCGTAGGGGCTGTTGAGCAGGAAGGTCGCGCCCTCTTCGGCTACTTTGAGCATGTTCACCCGCTCGAGGAAGGAGAACTGGTGACAGGCCACGAAGTTGGCTTTGCTGATGAGGTAGGTGGAGCGGATGGGGTCGGGGCCAAAGCGCAGGTGCGATGTGGTGGTCGAGCCGGCTTTGCGCGAGTCGTAAACGAAGTAGCCCTGGGCCCAGTTGTCGGTTTCGGTGCCGATGATTTTGATGCTGTTTTTGTTGGCGCCCACGGTGCCGTCGGAGCCCAGGCCGAAGAACACGGCGCGCGTGGTGCGCGGGTCTTCGGTCGAGAAAGAGGGGTCGTAGTCGATGCTGGTGTGGGTGAGGTCGTCGTAGATGCCCACGGTGAAGTGGTTCTTGGGCTCCGCTTTCGTCATTTCGTCGAAGATGCCCTTGATCATCGCGGGCGTAAATTCCTTCGAGGAAAGCCCGTAGCGGCCACCGATGATGCGCGGGCGGCTGTCGAAGGGGGCCTCGCCCCGTTCGTAGGCTTCGTTGACTGCCGAGACGATATCCAGGTAGAGCGGTTCGCCGGCGCTGCCGGGTTCCTTGGTGCGGTCGAGGGCGGCGATGACCTTGACGGTCTTGGGCAGGGCTTTGAGGAAGTGCTCCACCGAGAAGGGGCGGTAGAGGCGCACTTTGAGCACCCCGACCTTTTCGCCCATCTTCTGGGTGAGGTAATCCACCGTTTCGTGGGCGGCATCGGCGCCGGAACCCATCAGCACGATGACGCGCTCAGCGTCGGGCGCGCCGACATACTGGAAGAGTTCGTATCGCCGCCCGACGAGGCGCTCGAACTTGTCCATCGCTTTTTGGACGATTTCGGGCGTCGCCAGGTAGTAGGGGTTGACGGTTTCGCGCGCCTGGAAGAAGACGTCGGGGTTTTGCGCCGTGCCGCGGATGAAGGGGCGCTCGGGGTTGAGGGCGCGGTCGCGATGGGCGCGCACCAGCTCGTCGTCGATCATCGCGCGGATGTCTTCCGGCAGCAGTTGTTCGATTTTGCGGATTTCGTGCGAGGTGCGGAAGCCATCCATAACGTGCAGGAAAGGCACCCGGGCTTCCAGGGTGGCGGCGTGAGCAATCAGCGCCAGGTCCTGGGCTTCCTGCGGGTTGGCGGAGAAGAGCATCGCGAAGCCGGTGGCGCGGGCGGCCATGACGTCGCTGTGGTCGCCAAAGATAGAAAGCGCCTGGGCAGCCACAGAGCGGGCGGCAATGTGGAACACCGTGGCCGTGAGTTCGCCCGCAATTTTGTACATATTGGGCAGCATCAGCAGCAAGCCCTGGGAAGCCGTGAAAGTGGTGGTCAGCGCCCCGGCCTGCAGCGAGCCATGCACTGCACCCGAAGCCCCGCCTTCGCTTTGCATTTCGATGACCTGCGGCACGCTGCCCCAAATGTTGGGGCGTTTTTCAGCGGCCCACAGGTCGGCCAATTCGCCCATCGGCGAAGCCGGTGTGATGGGGTAGATGGCTACCACTTCGCTGGCCTGGTAGGCCACGTGGGTAGTGGCTTCATTGCCATCTACGGTTACAAAGGGCCGTTTTGCCATGAAAAGCCTCCTAAAAGGGTGAGTCGTCGTTCCCCGCGAACGGGGCCGGTAGATACCTTGTTACCAACTTTCATTATACTACTGTTGCCATGCCGCGAAAGGTGACGATTGGCATGATAACTTTTTGAACGTTTGCCAATGAGAACGTTAGCCTTCAAAGGCAGCGCATTCTTCTGGAAGGCCGCACGTCAGCCGGGTAGTTTTCCGGTCGATGCGTTTGATCAGACCGATGAGCACGTTGCCGGTGCCGATTTCGACGAAGGTGTTGACGCCGCGAGAAAGCATGAAGCGCACGCTTTCCGTCCAGCGGACGCGATGGGTGAGTTGCGCTCGCAGGTCGGCGCGCACGTCGTCGGCGGTTTCTAAGGGTTGGGCGTGGATGTTCCCCACCACGGGCACGGCAGGCTTCTGGATGGTGGTGGCTTCCAGGGCGCGGTTGAAGGCTTCCTGGGCCGGGGCCATGAGGTAGGAATGGGCCGCCACGCTGACCGTCAACGGCACGACCCGCCGGGCGCCGGCTTCCTGTGCCAGGCGCATGGCGCGCGCCAGGGCCTCTTTGTGGCCGGAAAGCACGACCTGGCCGGGGCAGTTGTCGTTGGCGATTTCTACTCGCGCGTCGCTTGTGCTGGCTTCCTGGCAAATGGCTTCCAGGGTGGCGATGTCTAACCCCAACACGGCGGCCATGCCCCCCTGGCCCCCACCGGCGGCGTGCATGGCTTCGCCCCGTGCGCGAGTCAGGCGCAGCCCTTCGGCGAAGGACATGCTTCCGGCGGCAATCAGCGCGCTCAGCTCGCCGAGAGAGTGCCCTGCCATGAAGGCAGGCTGGAAGCCGGGCAGGTGTTGGTGCAGCACCCGCAGCGCCGCGATGGAATGCACCACCAGCGCAGGCTGGGTGTAACGGGTGTCGTTCAGGCGCTCGGCCGGGCCTTCCCACGCGATGCGGCTGAGAGGGAAGCCTAAGATTTCGTCGGCTTCGGTAAAAGTGTCGGCTGCCACGGGAAAGGCTTCGGCGAGGGCTTTCCCCATGCCAACGGCCTGTGACCCTTGACCGGGGAAGACGAAAGCGGTTCGTTCGGGTATTAACTTCATGGGCAACCTCGGGGGATAGGGAGTGGGGCGGGGAGATTCCCGCGGCTTGTAGTGCTAAAACCCCTATGGCACCAGAATGTCGCGACGGGAGGACGCTCCAAAAACAAAGCGAGGCGGCACACAGCCGCCCCGCCACAAATCATGGGGGAAAGCCTCGCTATTTTTCCACTTCAAGGACTTCCCTGCCGTTGTAGTAGCCGCAGTGGGGGCAGACGGTGTGCGGCAAATGCTTTTCGCCACAGTTGGGGCAGGCTACCAGGTGCAGGGCTTTCAGGGCATGGTGTGAGCGCCGCTTGTCACGGCGGGCGCTGGAAACACGGCGTTTAGGAAGGGGGGGCATGGTTGAACTCCTTGTTTCGCTGAGGTTGCTCAACGGGAATGGGCGCAAGACGCTAAAAAGCCCGCCGCTGGCGGGTGCGGCAGATTATACCCGATGGTGGGCGGGGGTGTCAAGCAAAAATTGACGTTGCGTTTATGTTGCCGAGGCGTGGCAAGGCCGGGGTGGGGGTATAATGTGCCCGTTTGAAATTTGGAGGTGTGTATGGCTGTTGCTCAGCGGGTATTGAATGCGGTTTTTCGCCGCTTTTGGCCTTATGAACTGCGCGGCAGGGAAAATTTGCCCCTGCATGGCCCTGCGGTGATTGTCGCCAATCATGCTTCGCTGTTGGATGGTGTGCTGCTGTATGTCGCTTTGCCTGTGGAGCCGCGGTTTATTGTGTGGACGCAGCATTACGAACAGGCACTTTTGGGGTGGCTATACCGGCGGTTGGACGCCATTCCGGTGGATGGTTGGCGGCAAGGCGTCCCGCCCATTGGGCAGGAGGCTTATCGCACGGCGCGCGAGCATTTGGCCAGCGGTGGGCTGTTGGCGGTGTTCCCGGAGGGGGGGCGCACGCCTGACGGGCGTTTTATGTGTTGGCGCACAGGGGCTGCTCGTCTGGCATTGGCCGCTGCTGCGCCGATTGTCCCAATTACCATCAACGGCATGTATGAGGCCTGGCCGATTCATCGGGAACGCCCGCGGCGTGGTCGCATTGAAATCATTGTGCACCCGCCGGTTGCGCCGGAGCCGTGGCTGGCGATCAAGCGGCGGCGGGAGGCCGCGTTGGCGCTGACCCGCCACGTGCGCAACATCGTGGCGCGGGCTTATCGGCTTCCGGGTGTGGAATATGCGCCGCCCCCCGGCTGGCGGAGCCCGCACCCCGATTTGCCGTGTCCCCTGGCTGAATTAGACAACACCCCCCCGCCCTATGGCGTTGGGCGTGGGGGGTAGGGCAGCAGACCACGCGGAGAAGACGGGTTAGCGTGGCGCGGCGGCGCGTACCGGGTTGCGCAGCAGCCCCAGGTCGGCGATTTCCACTTCTACGATGTCGCCATCGTGCAGGGGGCTGACGCCAGCCGGTGTGCCGGTGAGGATGACATCGCCCGGTTCCAGCGTCATCACCGATGAAATGAAGGCGATGAGCTGGGGAATGCGGAAGACCATATCGCGAGTGGAGCCCATTTGGCGGACATCGTCGTTGACCCGGCAGGTAATGAGCGCGTCGGCGGGGTCGAACTCGGTGTCAATCCACGGCCCGAGGGGGCAAAAGGTGTCGAAGCCTTTGCCGCGCGTCCACTGGCCGTCGCGGCGCTGCAGGTCGCGGGCGGTGACGTCGTTGGCAATGGTGTACCCCAGGATGTATTCTTGAGCCTCTTCGGGGGCAATCCAGCGGCCGCGTTTGCCAATGACCACTGCCAGCTCGGCCTCGTGTTCCACCTGTTGCGATTGTGGCGGCAGAATGATGGCCTCGCCTGGCCCGATGAGCGCAGAAGGCGGTTTGAGGAAGATCAGCGGAATTTCCGGCACTTCAGCCTGGTGTTCTGCTGCGTGGGCGGCATAGTTGCGTCCCACACAGATGATTTTGGAAGGCTGTACCGGCGGCAGCACGCGCACGGCTTCCCACGGCAGCGTGGCTTCTTCGCGTTGTCGTTCTCCGAAGGGTGTGCCATGCACGGCCCCGACCTTGAGGGTTTCCCCTTCTTCGGTGGGGACGCGTTCCACCCAACCATAGCGGGGGGGCTCATCTTGATATTGGTAGCGAATCCAGCGCATGAGATGCTCCGTAAAATAGGATGGCCGCATTATAGCATGGGCGCTGTGGCGGTGGAATGGTACCAAAATCCAGTAGCCAAAACCTGCAGGATAGGGTAAACTTATACCATCCCCCTTTGCGGGGGCAAAGGCGTTATCATGCGTGTTCAAGGAGGCTCAAGGATGAAACTCGGCCGAGTGTTGATACTGGTTGCCCTGATTTTGATTCTGGGGGTTGCAACTGCTTTTCTGTGGTTGAAGCGGTCGGCGACCTCTGCAGCGCCGGGAAGCCCGGAGGCGACGCCTGCGGCGCAGCAGATGACGAAAGTGGTCATTGCTGCGCAACCTATTCGCCGTGGCACGAAGATTACCGGGGCGATGTTGGCCGAAATTGAAATGCCTGCGGAGCGGGTGGTGGCGGTGCAGTTGACCGACCCCAAGCAGGCCATTGGCAAACTGGCGGTACGCGATCTGGCCCAGGGGATGTTCCTTACTAAAGGCGATGTGGCCGAGAAACTTTCGGTCAGCGCCGAGGGGTCGTTGGCTTCGCTGCAAATTCCACCGGGTTCGGTGGCGATTTCCATCCCGATGACGCGCTTGAGTGGGGTGGCTTATGGCATTCGCCCAGGCGACCATGTTGCCGTGTTGGCCTCGTTCCCCTTTGTGGATGTGGACCAGGATTATCAGAGTGTGCTGCCGGATAAAATCGCGGTGGTGATGCCGCCGCAGACGAATGAGCAGGGGCAGTCGACGATGACGGCGGGCGTGCAGCCTTCGGAAGCCCCCATGGGGCGGTCACTGAACGACGACAACCTGGGGGTGCCGTTCTATGTCATTCCTTCGGAGGCCCAGCGGGCGCGCCTGGTGAGCCAGATGCTCATTCAAGATGCCGCGGTGTTGTATGTGGGCACCTTCCCCTTGACGCCTCAAAAACCTGTTCAGCCTACCGGCGAAGCCCAGCAGGGCGGTGAGGGGCAGCAGAAAACGCAACCTACCCCGCCGCCCCAGGCCCAGCAGGGGCAGCAGACGGGTGTGGAAGTGGCCCAGCAGCAAAACGTGCCACCTGACATCATTACTTTGGTGGTCTCTCCGCAAGAGGCTGTGACGCTCAAGTATTTGATGGACCGCCAGGTGCCGCTGACCCTGGCCTTGCGTGCAGGCGGCGATACTACGAAGCTTTCCAGCGAGGCGGTCACCCTGACTTACGTTTTGGATACTTACAAGGTGGTTGTGCCGGCAAAATTGCCTTATGATATTCAGCCGCGAATGGATAAGGTGGTGCCGCCAATGCTGCAGAACGATATGCAACTGGTGCAGCCGCAGCAGTGATCTGTGAACGCGAAGGCCCTGCGGGGATGCCCGGCCTCTCTCGGAGGGGCGGTTTCCCCGTAGGGCTGTGGGTGGGGTTCCTTGCCTCAAGCGTGTAGGCCGTTTTGATTTTGGAGAGATAAAGGGATAGACATGGGCGTGAATCCAGATGCGATTAGCGTGTTGATTGTCGATGACATTGCCGAAACCCGCGAAAACATTCGGCGGTTGTTGCAGTTTGAAAAGGGTGTCGAGATTGTAGGTTCGGTGGGAAGCGGGCGAGAAGCCGTGGCGTTGGCCGAGCGGGTCAAACCCGATGTCGTCATTATGGACATCAACATGCCCGACATGGATGGCATCACGGCCACGGAGCGGATACGCGAGAAAGTGCCGTACGCGCAGGTGGTCATTTTGACGGTGCAAGATGACCCCAATTATATGCGGCGGGCGATGCTTGCCGGGGCGCGTGACTTCCTTGCCAAGCCCCCCACGATTGATGAATTGACTGCTGCCGTGCGGCGGGCGGGGCAATTTGCCCATCAGGAAAAGGAACGCCTGGGGGGGCTGGGGCAGGTGGCTATGCCGGGAGGCGGCGGCGCGGCAGGCGGTACTGGCGCGCTCGCGACCGGCAAGGTGATTACCTTCTTTAGCGGTAAAGGCGGCCTGGGGAAAACCACCCTGGCCGTCAACCTCGCGATGGCCCTGCAAAGCCCTGATACGCCTGTGGTGATTGTGGATGGCAACCTTCAGTTTGGTGATGTAGTCTTGCTGCTCAACGAACATGGGCGGCACAACATCCTCGACCTGGCCCCCCGTGCCGACGCGTTGGACCCGGAGGTGGTCGAGAGCGTTTTGATTACTTATCAGGATACGGCGTTGAAAGTGCTGGCGGCGCCGACGACTTTTGAGGATGCCAACCAGGTCAGCGGTGAGCAATTTGGCCGGTTGATCGGTTTCCTCAAAACCATGTTTGAGTATGTGATCGTGGATACCTCGGCTGCATTGGATGAGATTACCCTCGCGGCGTTAGATGCCAGCGACCTGGTGGTGGCTTTGGTGGCGCAGGATATTCCATCTATCAAAGATGCGCGCGTGTTTCTGAACTGGCTGCGCAGCGCCGGGGTGCCCGATGAGCACATCTTCCTGGTGATGAACCGTTACGATAAGCGCATTGGCATTACGCCCGAACGGGTGGGCGATAGTTTCCGCCATCCGGTAGCGCTGGCGATTCCCGATGATTTTCGGCATGTTTTGCCGGCCATCAACAAAGGCACGCCAGTCTTGCGGTTGAGCCGAAGCGCGCCCATCGCGCGCAGCATTGTCAAAATGGCCGAACTGGTGCGGCGACGCCTCACCGAACTGGAAACGGCCGAGATGAGCGAATGAGGCTGGAGGTTTGGGTATGTCCCTTTTGAAACGCATTGAGCGTGAGGGGGGCTCACAGGGCAACAAATCGCAAGGACGCCCCAGCGGCTTGCAATCCCGGCGGGCCGTTGCACCGCGCCCCAAGGCCGAACAAAGCACGCTGGCAGACCTGAAAACAAGGGTGCAGCAACGGCTTTTGGCCGAACTCGACCCGGCAATGGATATCAGCCAGGCTGCCGAGGTGCGACGCACGATTCGCGACCTCTTCGAGCAGATTTTGCAAGAAGAAAACATCGTCCTTTCGCGCCCGGAACGGCATCGCCTGTTTGAAGCCATTGCAGCCGAAATTTTAGGCTTCGGCCCTCTGCAACCGCTGCTGGAAGACGACTCCATTACCGAAATCATGGTCAACGGCCCGAAGAATATCTATGTGGAGCGGGCTGGCAAACTTCAACGGGTGCCGGTTGCTTTTGAAGACGATGAGCACGTCATGCGTATCATCGAGCGCATCGTGGCGCCGTTGGGGCGGCGTGTGGATGAATCGAGCCCGTACGTGGATGCCCGTTTGCCAGATGGCTCTCGTGTGAACATTGTCATTCCACCCATTTCCCTTGTGGGCCCCGTGGTGACCATCCGTAAATTCTTCAAGACGCCCCTGACCGTGCAAGATTTGGTTAAATTTGGCTCCATTACGCCCGAAGCGGTGCAGTTTCTGGAAGCCTGCGTCAAAGCGCGCTTGAACATCGTGATTTCCGGTGGTACGGGCTCTGGTAAAACGACCCTTTTGAACATTTTGTCGAGTTTCATTCCTCACGATGAGCGCATTATCACCGTGGAAAATGCTGCTGAGTTGCAATTGCGTCAGGAGCATGTGGTCACGCTGGAGTCACGCCCACCCAACATCGAAGGGCGAGGTGAAGTGACCATTCGCCAACTGGTGATTAACACCTTGCGTATGCGCCCGGACCGCATCATCGTGGGTGAGGTGCGCGGTGCAGAGGCGCTGGATATGTTGCAGGCCATGAACACCGGCCATGAAGGTTCAATGACCACCGTGCACTCCAACAGCCCGCGTGATACCCTTTCCCGTTTGGAAACCATGACCCTCATGGCGGGGATGGAATTGCCCGTGCGGGCGATTCGTGAGCAGATTTCCTCGGCGATTGACCTGATCGTGCACCAGTCGCGTATGCGCGACGGGAGCCGTAAAGTCGTTGCCATTGCCGAGGTTTCGGGCATGGAAGGGGACGTCATCAGCATGACCGACTTGTTTGTGTTCCAGCATGGCGGCTTTCGCGAGGGTAAGGTTTATGGGCGTTTGACCCCCACGGGGTTGCGTCCCAAATTTATGGATAAAATTGAGGCGGCAGGCATTCATTTGCCAGCCTCGATTTTTGGCATCGGAACCAGGCGACGGGCATAATCTGGCCGAGGAGAGCGGTATGACCAACATCAATCCGATGTTGATACTGATTGTTGGCGGTGGGTTGGCGCTTCTCTTGTTGTTGGTGGGCGTGGTGCTGACTTATCGTTCCAGTCGTTCCCTGGTGGAAGAGCGGCTGGATAAATACCTCGGCGAAGAGACTTTGCAGGCCATCGAAGCCGAGCGCGAGGCTCAGCGCCATCGCGAGGGCCGGGTAGACAAACAGCTCGCGCGTACGGGATGGTGGGAAAAGGTCTCGCGAGACCTGGCGCGCGCCAACCTTCGCCTCAAGCCGATGGAATACATCTGGCTGCGCCTGGGGCTTACCGTGGTCGGTACGGCTTTAGGCTACGGCATCGGCGGGGGAACGCTGGTGTTTACCCTGGCTGGCCTGGTGCTGGGGTATTTTGCCTTGGGAATGTTTGTCAAGATGCGCCAGGGCCAGCGCCTGCGCCGCTTCAATTCTCAATTGCCCGATATGCTCAACCTGATGGTGAACGGCTTGCGGGCGGGGTATTCCACGCTGCAGGCGTTGGAGGCCGTGAGCCGCGAGATGCCTGACCCGATTTCCACCGAGTTCCGCCGGGTGGTGCGCGAGGTGCAAATCGGCATTCCGCTGGAAGACGCCCTTGATAACCTGCTGCGCCGCATTCCCAGCGACGACCTCGACCTGGTGGTGACGGCCATCAACATTCAGCGCGAGGTGGGTGGTAACCTGGCCGATATTTTGGAAACCATTTCCACCACGATCCGTGACCGTGTGCGGTTGAAAGGCGAAATTCGGGTGTTGACTTCTCAGGTGCGTTTTTCGGGCACCGCACTGGCTATTTTGCCCATTGCACTTTTCTTTTTGATTTATCGCATGAATCCCTCGTATATGGGGCAATTGATCAAACCCGATAACCCGGCAGTCAAGCCGATAGGCTATTGCATCATCGGCACCGGCTTGATTTTGATTGCCATTGGTTACGTGGTGATGAACAAAATCGCCGATATCGAAGTGTAAGGATTGGTGCCATGCTTATCGTCTGGCTTGTGATTGCCCTGCTCATCGTTGGCGCGATTTTGCTGGCCATTATTGGCTTGCGGCAGAGCGAGGCTGAAGCGGAGGACCCGCTGCAAGAGCGCCTGGCCGAATATATGGATAGCGGCCGCGAAATCCATTCGCTGGAAGAAGTGGAGCTGGAACAGCCCTTCAGCCAGCGTGTGATTATGCCGCTGGCGCGCGCCTTGGGCAACCTGGCGTTGCGTTTTACGCCGCAAAGCGCCATTCAAACCGCACAGAAAAACCTGGAACTGGCCGGTCGGCCTAACGGGCTGGAAGCCTCGACCTATGTGGCCATGCGCTTTGTGCTGGGCATCGGGTTGGGTTTGGGCACGTTTTTCCTCTTGAAAGTTGCCCCCAATGCCGGCCTGCGTTCCAAAGCCTTGTTGTTGATGATCGTCTTTGGCATTTTGGGCTATTTCATGCCCGAACTGTGGCTGCGCGGCAAGATCAACAAGCGGCAAGAGGAAATTCTCAAAGCCATGCCCGATGCCCTCGACCTTTTGACGATTTGTGTGGGCGCAGGGTTGGGGTTCGACGCGGCGATGCAGAAGGTTGTCGAAAAATGGGATAACGAACTGGCGTTTGAGTTCGGGCGGGTGTTGCGCGAAGTGCAACTGGGCAAAACCCGCCGGGAAGCCCTGCGCGACATGGCCGACCGTGTGGGGGTGGCTGAGATGACCAGTTTTGTGGCTGCTATCATTCAGAGTGAGCAATTGGGCGTCAGCCTGGGCAAAGTGTTGCAGATTCAGGCCGACAACATGCGCGTCAAGCGGCGTCAACGGGCGCAGGAAGCCGCCCAAAAAGCGCCGGTGAAGATGCTTTTCCCGCTGGTCTTTTTAGTGCTGCCGGCCCTGTTCATCGTGTTGCTGGGGCCCGCAGCCATGATCGTCATCCAAATGTTCGTAACCGGTGGCTTCTAACCCCTGGCCTTTTCGTATTTACCATACTTTCTGGCTTGCCGTTGATTGGCTTTTCCCGCCCCGATGCGTTGGTTGCGGACGCGTCGGGGCGCGTTTTTGTGATACCTGCCGCGCGGCGGTGCCGCGACTGCCTGAGCCGCGCTGTCTGCGTTGCGGGAATCCCCTTTCCGCACCCGCCGCGGATGGACTGTGCCCGCGCTGCCGCTTGCATCCCCCCGCGTTTGATATGGCCCGCGCCTGGGCCCCGATGACGGGCACCGTCCGCAAGGCGGTGCACCGCTTGAAATACCGCCGTGACCTGGCGCTTGCCGAAACCCTGGCGGGGGAACTGCTTTCCCTGGTGCAGGCGTTAGGGTGGCAGGTAGATGCCGTAGTGCCTGTGCCATTGGGGCAGGCGCGCTACCGGGCGCGAGGTTATAACCAGGCTGCCCTGCTGGCTTTCCCTCTCGCTTTGGGGCTGGGGGTGCCCTATGCCGGCAAGGCGTTGGCGCGGGTGCGGGAAACCCGCTCGCAAGTGAACCTCAGTGCCGAGGCCCGGCGGCGCAATGTGGCGGGGGCGTTTGGGGTGGTGCAAGTGCAGGCGGTGAGGGGCAAGGCGGTGCTGTTGGTCGATGATGTGATGACTACAGGGGCAACGCTCGATGCCGCTGCAACGGCGCTTAAAGCCGTCGGCGCGCGCCAGGTCTTTGCGGTGACCGTGGCGCGCGCCGTTTTGCGCTCGCAAAAGGCTTTGGCCGCGCCTCAGGCGGCGCTGTGTTTATTTCGGTGATGGAAAAAGAGGAAAACTGTCAGTCCTGCCAGCGCCAGCAGCGTTCCGCTCAGGCCGCCGAAAATCAGCCAGGCTTGCTGCCATGTGCGCGCCTGGGGCACGTAGAGCGGCCGCGGCGTTTGCAAACGGGCGCGCATCTCTTCCACAAAAGAGCGATCGGCTTCCACCGGCACTAACGAGGCCCGCAATTGGGCTTCCAGCGCGGCTAACTCGTCGGCGGAAAGGTGTTCACCCCACAGTGGCATTTTTGGCCTCCACCGGGTAGGCAACCAGCCCCGCAGTTCGCGGCCCCAGGTGCACGGTCACAGCCGTGGAAAGCGAGGTCGTGACGAGTTCGCGCACATTCAGTGCCGAACGGGCCATCTCGGCCAGTTTGGCAGCGTCGTGGGGCGCTCGGGCGTGCACAATGGCAACATCGGCCAGCCGCCCGCCCATTTCTGCTTTCATGCGCGCAATGACGTGCTCCAGCGCGCGTTTGCGGGTTCGCACTTTGTCTTTGGCGACCAATTCGCCATTGACGAGTTCAATGATAGGCTTCAACTGCAGTAATGAGGCTACCAACGCTTGAATGGCTTTCACGCGCCCGCTCATACGGGGGTAGTCCAGATTGTCTACTGTCAGCACCACACGCACACTTTCGCGGATGGCTTCCAGTCGCCGCAAAATGGCTTCGGGGGAAGCGGCGCGGTCGGCCAGTTCGCGGGCTTCCTTGCACATGAAGGCCAGTGCGGCGGCACCGGCTGCACTATCGAAGGGGATGACGCGGATTTTACCCGCCAGCCTGCGGGCGGCGATAACCGCAGATTCGTAAGTGCCTGAAAGCTTGCTGCCCACATGAATGGAGAAGACGGTGTCGCCGGGCTGGGCTATTTCTTCGTAAACGGCTTCCAACTGCTCGGGAGAGGCTTGCGAAGTTTTGGGGATGATGCCGCGCTCGGCAATCAGGCGATAGAAGCCTTCTTCGTCGATGTCAACGTTTTGAATGAAGGTCTCTTCGCCAAAGTGGATGCGAAAGGGCACCAGCCGGATGCGGTATTTTTCAATCCAGCCGGGGGGAAAATCGGCGGTGCCGTCGGTGACGATGTGAATCATTTCATGCCTCGGGAGGTTGGTTTTTGAGTTCGCTGCGCAGGGCAATCAGCGTGCGGTGGTAAAGGCTCTTGATTGCGCCTTCGCTGCGTCCTAAAATTTGCCCGATTTCGGCGTTGGAAAGCCGGTCGACGAATTTCAGGATGAGCAGTTCCTGCCGGTCGGGAGGGAGTTTTCGTATAGCCATCAAGAGGCGTTCTTCTTCCTCGTGGCGGATGAGGTGCTCTTCAGGGTGCGGGTCGTGGGCTGTTGGGGGGTGCCATGTCGTTTGCTCTAAGGCAATTTCCTTGCGGCGGCTTTGGTCGCGATGCCAGTTGGCGACCAGGTTGTGGGCAATGCGGTAAAGGTACGCCGAGAAGGGCAGCCCGCGCTCTTCGTAGCGATGGATGTTCTGAATCGCCCGATAGAATACCCGTGCGGTGAGGTCTTCGGCTTCCTGCGGGTGTCCGACGCGATAGTAAATGTAACTGTAAATCCGCTGTACGTAGCGTTGGTAGAGGACGCCGAAGGCTTCCTGGTCACCCTCCCGCGCGCGGGCGATGGCTTCGCTATCGGAGAGTTCGGCGGTTTGCGTTTCGTCCATTAAAACCCGTCCCGGGGAAAAAAGTTGCAGGCTTCAGAGATGCTTTTGCGGCCAGGCGGCGGCCACCATCAGGGGTAAAATTTCGCCGGCGGGCGCTCGCAGGGCGACGTTGGCCAGGCTGGAAAGTGGGGTAGGTTGGGGGTTGATTTCGACGATCCACGCGCCATGTTCTTTTGCCAGACCGGGCAGGGCCGCTGCGGGGTAAACCACGCCGGAGGTGCCGATGACGAGCATGACGTCGGCAGTTTGGGCGGCGTGGTGCGCTGCTTCCAGTGCATGGAGCGGCAGGCTTTCACCGAAGAAGACCACATCGGGCCGCAGCACGCTGCCGCATTGGGGGCAGCGAGGGGCTTCTCCTTCGGGGGGCGGTTCCCAGGCTGTTACGAGGTGGCGGTTCGCGGCGCAGACGGTCCGCATGATGTTGCCATGCAATTCGATGACTTCGCGGCTGCCTGCCTGTTGGTGTAGCCCATCGACGTTTTGGGTGATGAGGGTAAAGCGGGGCACCAGCCGTTCCATCGCGGCCAGCGCCCGGTGGCCTGGGTTGGGCGTAGCCTGCCGCACCAGGTTGCGCCGCCACGTGTACCATGCCCATACCAGCCCGGGGTTGCGCGCCAGCGCCTCGGGGGAGGCCAGCGCCTGCGGGTCGTAGCGGGCCCACAGGCCGGTTTGGGCTTCCCGAAAGGTGGGAATGCCGCTTTCGGCTGAGATGCCCGCACCCGTCAGCGCTACGACGTGGCGGGCTTCCTGCAAGCGGCGTATGAGCGCTGGGGGCAGGTTAGGGGGTGCCATCATCGTTCCTCCGAGGCTTTTATTCTACCGCGTTATGATACACTTAACGCCACACAAATTTTTGCGGAGGAAGACCATGCGAATTATTTTGGATGCCATGGGCAGCGACCGCCACCCCGAGCCGGAACTTCACGCCGCGGTGGAGGCTGCCCGCCTGTTTGGCGATGAAATCATTTTGGTGGGCAAAGAAGAGGTGCTGCGGCCTCGGTTGGAAGCCTTGAACCCCGACGGCGCACCCGTGCGCATTGTGCATGCCCCTGAAGTGCTGGAAATGACCGACAAACCTGCCCGCTCGGCGCGCACCAAGGCGCAGAATTCGATGGCGGTGGGCATGGAATTGCTGAAGGCAGGAGAAGGCGATGCTTTCGTCACGGCGGGCAACACCGGCGGCGCGATGGCCAATGCCCTTTTCCGCCTGGGGCGTATTCGCGGCGTCAAGCGCCCGGCGCTGGCAACCCGCTTTCCCACCCGCAAGGGCTACTGCGTGGTGCTGGATATCGGCGCCAACGCCGAGTGCAAGCCGGAATATCTGTTGCAGTTCGCGATTATGGGAGCGGTGTATGCCGAGCACTTGTTGGGCGTGCGCAACCCGCGGGTAGGGTTGCTTTCCAACGGTGAAGAAGCGGGCAAGGGGAACGATCTGGTGAAGGCCACTTATCCTTTGCTGGAAGCCAGCGGGTTGAATTTCATCGGTAATGTGGAAGGCAAAGAGCTCTTTGGCGGTGAGGCCGACGTGGTGGTGACCGATGGTTTTACCGGTAATGTGCTTTTGAAGGCCTCGGAGGCTGTGACGAAGTTGCTGGTCGATGTGTTGAAGGAAAACCTGATGGCTTCGCCGCGCACCAAACTGGGAGCGCTGCTGGCAAAACCGGCTTTCGATGCGCTCAAAGGGATGCTCGACCCTGAGGAAATTGGCGCTGCGCCCCTGTTGGGCATCAACGGCCTGGTGTTTGTCGGGCATGGACGTTCCGATGCCCGCGCTTTGTTGAGCGCCATTCGGGCTGCCCGTCAGGGCGTGGAAAGCGACCTTTTGACGCAATTGGGCACAGCCATTGCTGCCCGTCTCACTGCAGGCAGGGAGTGACATCATCATGCGCGTGGTTACCAATGAAAAGTTCATCGCCCGGAATGCCCGAATTGGGCGGTATGCCAGTGTGGCTTCCATCGTGATTTTGGGCGCGGGTGTGTACCTCACCTTTGCTCGCCCCGATCTGGTGACGCTAACGTTCGCGCTCCTGATTGTGGGGTTTGTCCTTTCCCAGGTAGGCATTTACTTTGGCAACCGCTGGGCCAAGCCGCCGCGGCTGGATGTGCAAATCACCAAGGCGCTCA
>CAYYRG010000016.1:0-15373 GCA_964474015.1 uncultured Anaerolineaceae bacterium
CAAGGTTCTCCTTCCGAGTATACTACCAAAGCCGCCCTTTTCGCGGGTTTTGGCACGGTTCTGGCAACCCTTTAAGATTTTTGTCAGGTTGGCGAAGCCGGGCCTTTCAGTAGTACAATACGCCCATGACCGTTTCTCCCGAACTCCCCCCTGAGGCCATTCGCGACCTGGGGCGCTGGGTGGCCGATTTCGTCGCCGATTACCTCGCCACCTTGAGCGAGCAGCCCATTGCCGACCCCACCGCCACCCCGGCGCGCCTGCAGGCGCAGCTCGACGAGCCGTTACCCCGCGCCGCGCAAGGCGTGGAAACGGCCCTTGAGGACTTCCGTCGCAAAATCGTCGCCCCGTCGGTGCGGGTAGGACACCCTCGCTTTTTGGCCTGGATGCGCACTTCGCCGTTGGCCGGGGCGGTTTTCGCCGAAGCCTTAGCCGCGGCGCTCAACCAGTCGGTAGCCGTATGGCAAGGCGCGCCGGCAGCCACCGAAACCGAACGGCTGGTGCTGCGCTGGCTGCTCAGCCTCAGCGGCTACGCCCCTGAGGCCGAGGGCATTCTCACCTCGGGCGGCTCAATGGCCAATTTCGTGGGCATGTTGCTCGCTCGCCAGGCGGCCTTCCCCGAAGTGCGGCAAAAAGGGCTGCGCGCCATGCCGCCCGCGGCCGTCTATCTCAGCCCTGAAGCCCACTATTCGCAGGTCAAGGCCGTGGAAATGATGGGGCTGGGCAAAGAGGCCGTGCGCTGCATTCCCACCGACGCCGCCCGCCGGATGCGCCCCGACGCCCTGCAGGAAGCCATCCGCGCCGACAAGCGTCGCGGCATCGTGCCGTTAGCCGTGGGGGCAACCATCGGCACCACCGCCACCGGCGCCTGCGACCCCATCGCCGACATTGCAGCCATCTGCGCCGAAGAGAGCGTTTGGCTGCACGTCGATGGGGCTTATGGCGGGCTGGCGGCCTCCATTCCCACGGCGGCAGCCTGCGCTCGCGGGCTTGCCCAGGCCGATTCGTTCACCGTCGACCCGCACAAAACGCTCTTCGTGCCCTTCGAGGCGGGGGCTGTTTTCACCCGCCATCGCGGGCTGCTGCCGGCCACTTTCGGCGCGCGGGCAGCCTATTTGCCCAACGCCGAGGAAGGCTTCCAGTTTCGCGACTATGGCCCGCAGCTTTCCCGCAATTTCCGCGCGCTGAAAATCTACCTCACCCTGAAAATTTACGGCGCCGACGCCATTTTGAGCACCTGGGAACGCCTGCACCGCCTGGCGGCGCAGTTTGGCGCGTTGCTGGAAGCCGCCCCCGATTTCCAACTGGTCACCCCCGTCTCGATGGGCATTGTGGCCTTCCGTTACGCCCCCGCCGACCTGACCGATGAGGCCGCCCTGAACGCCCTCAACCACGCCCTGGTGCCGGTGCTGCAACAGCAGGGGGAAGCCTTCCTTTCCCGCACCCACCTGGGTGAAACCGAGGCTTTGCGGGCCTGCTTCATTTCCTACCGCACCACGGAAGACGACCTGCCGCGCATCATGGAAGCCGTCCGCAAAGCCGGGGAAAGCGTGCGTGCGCGCTGGCGCGCAGCGCCGGAAGCCCCCCCGCGCCCGCAATCGCCGCCGGCCTCCGATTGCGCCCAGGCAACGCCCAAAACGCCCTGACCCATGCCGCCCTCTGCTCCCTCGCCGTTTGCTGCCGCCCTGCTGGCGTGGTACGCTGCCCACGGCCGCGCCTTGCCCTGGCGCGGGGTAAACGACCCTTACGCCATCTGGGTTTCCGAGGTCATGTTGCAGCAAACCCAGGTGGCGACGGTCGTTCCCTACTTTCGGCGCTGGATGGCGCGTTTTCCGACGGTGGAAGCGCTGGCCGCCGCCGACGAGCAAGACGTGCTGGCACTGTGGGAAGGGCTGGGCTACTACCGGCGGGCACGGGCGCTGCACCAGGCTGCCCGGCAGATCGTTGCCCATCACCAGGGCCGCCTGCCTGCCGACCCGCAAGCGCTGCAACGACTGCCCGGCATCGGCAAATACACCGCGCACGCGGTGGCCTCACTGGCTTTCGGGCGCGACGTGCCGGTGTTGGACGGCAACGTCAGGCGGGTGTTGGCGCGGGTCTTCGCGGTGGAAGCCCCCATCGACACCGCCGCGGGCGAAAAGGCGCTCTGGGCTTTGGCCGCCCAACACCTGCCGCCCGGCCGCGCAGCCGACTACAACCAGGCGCTCATGGATTTAGGCGCGACCATCTGCACCCCACGCGCCCCCCGCTGCGCCCAATGCCCGGTGGCCGGGCTCTGCCAGGCCCACCGCAGCGGCAACCCTGAAGCCTACCCCCGCAAGCAGCGCCGCCAGCGCCAGCCGCATTACACCGTCGTTGCGGCGGTCATCCGTCGCGGCGGCAAGGTGCTCATCGCACAACGCCCTGCCGAGGGGCTGCTGGGCAGTTTGTGGGAATTTCCCGGCGGCAAGGTCGAGCACGGCGAAACGCTGGAAACCGCCTTGCAACGCGAAATTCGTGAGGAACTGGACACTGAGATAGCCATCGAAGCCCCCTTTGGCGTCTATCGCCATGCATACACCCATTTCAAAGTCACCCTTCACGCCTTCCTGTGCCGCCCTGCAGGGCCTGCACCGCGCCCTTTGCAAGCCCAAGCCGTGCGTTGGGTGCCACCCGCCGCCTTAGGTGACTTCCCGATGGGTAAAATCGACCGCCAGATTGCCCGCCGTGTGGTCGAAACGATGCGTTAGCCTATTCCCCCTGCTCTTCTTCTTGCAACATGCCGTTCAGGGTGCCGTGCGCCCAACGCACCACGATATAGCCAAAAACCAAAAAGCCCACAATCACCGCAACCCGCAGGCCAAGGGCAAGGTAGGCCACCTTATCCCACAGCAAATAGCCTAACAGCGTCAGAAAAGCAATCCAGGCACTATCGGCAACCAATACCACCCCCACCACTTTGCGCCACGGCACCTGGGAAAGCCCCGCGGCCATCAGCGCGGGCACACTGCTCAGCGTAAACTTGGCAATGACCAGAAAGGCCACCGCACGTTCCCGCAACTTACGCTCTAACGGACGCACCAGCGGATAACGCTTTTCGACCTTTTCCATCCAGTGGCCGCGGCTGCGGAGCCACTGCCCCACCTGAAACCAAAAAGCATCGGCGGCCAGATTGCTCGCCACCGCCGTCGCGAACACCTTCCAGGGGTCGAGCACACCGCTGGCAGCCAATACAGCCCCGGCAATGGTCGTGGTGGGGCCTTCCACAAAAACCAGCAATGCAAACCAGGCATAATGCCAGTGTTTGGCGTGATGCAAAATCCAATGTACGGTAGGGGGTTCCATAGCAGGGCTATTGTACCCGATGAACGGCTATTGAGGTAGGACACAAGGGCGGCTTCCCACCTGCGCCACGCGCACAGGGACACCGTAAAGTTCGCTCAGGCGCTCGCCGGTCAGGGCTTCCTGGGGCGGCCCGCCGAACAACACCCGGCCAGCGCGCAAAAGCAACACCTGGTCGGCCAAATAAGCCGCCAGATGGGGGTCGTGGGTGGTCAACACAATCGCACGCCCCTCGGCAGCCAGGCTGCGCAACAAGGCAAGGGTACGGTGCTTGTTGCCCAGGTCAAGGTGGGCGGTCGGTTCGTCGAGCAACATCACCGCCGCCCCCTGCACTAACGCCCGCGCCACCAGCACGAGTTGATGCTCTCCCCCGCTGAGAGAAGCCACCTCCCGACCACGCAGATGCGCAATGCCCAGACGGGAAAGCGCCGCCTCCACAACTTCCAGGTCGGAGGCGGTGGGTTGCGCCAGCAGCCCCAGGTGGGGGGAACGTCCCAACAGCAGATATTCCTCCACCCGGAAGGCAAAAGGCACATGCTCACGCTGAGGCACCAGCCCCACCGTGCGGCTCAGGCTGCGGCGGTCGTAGGCCGAAAGGGGCTTGCCAAAAAAGCGAACTTCCCCTTTCCACGGGCGATGCAACCCCAACAAGACGTGCAACAACGACGACTTCCCGGCGCCGTTGGGACCCAGCACGGCCATGATGCTGCCAGCCTCGGCAGCCAGATTGACGTCGTGCAAGACCGGCCGCCCCCCCTGATAGCCAAAAGACAAATGACGGACTTCTAACGCAAGAGTGTTCATGGGGATGTACGCGGCGTGGAGGCCAAAAGAACAACGAAGGCCAACGCACCCAACAGCGAGGTGAGGATACCCAGGGGAATTTCCCCATTGACCGCGGTGCGGGCGAGGTCGTCGCACAGCAGGGTGAAAACGCCACCCAGCACCAACGAAGCCGGCAGAGCCACGCGGGCATCGGCAGCAAACCAGCGTCGTGCCAGATGGGGAATCATCAGCCCTACCCAGCCCACCATGCCCGCGAGGGAAACTACGGCAGCCGTCGCCGCGACGGTAAGCACCAGCAAAGCCAGGCGCTCCCGTCCCGGCGCCGCCCCGAGGGAAAATGCCGCCTCTTCGCTCAAAGTGAGCAAATTGAGCCGCCAGCGCGCCAGGTAAAGCAGCAGCAAGGCAGGCAGCGTGATGACCAGCACGGGCAGAAAATTGGCCCACCGGGTGGCCCACACCCCCCCCAGCAGCCAGAAAACGATTTCCGGCAACTGGGTAAGCGGGTCCGCGAGATACTTGAGCAGCCCCACCCCTGCGGCAAACAGCGCCGAGACCGCGATGCCGGCGAGCACCATCCGCAAAATCCAGCCGCCGTAACGCAGGCGGCGGGCAAAGGCATACGTCAGCCCCAGGCCAAGAAAGCCAAAAGCCGCCGCGCTGGCCTGCACAGCCCACGGCGATGGGCTGAGGTAGAGAATCGCGAGGGCTGCCCCAAAAGCCGCGCCCTGCGAAACCCCCAGAAAACCAGGCTCTACCAGGGGGTTGCGGAACACCATTTGCATGGTCAGCCCACTGACGGCCAACACCGCGCCGGTGAGGAAAGCCGCCAGCAGGCGCGGCAGGCGCAACGTGAGCACCAGCCGCACCGCTAACGGGTCGCTTTCCAGCAAGCGGGGGGGCAAGAACGGCGGCGTGGGGTAGCGCCCCAAAAACACCGAGAGCACCAGCAGCGCCGCCGCTCCTGCCAGCAACCACCCAAAACGCACACGCATCGGCATCATCGCCTCGGCTCAATCATCAGGGCAGCGCGCGACAGCGCTCGTCAGAGCATCGCCCTTCAGTCCATACACCGTCTGATAAAACGTCTTGGCCACGGTGCACAAATCCACCTCAGGCAGCACCTGGGGATGAATGCGCCTCACCAGCCACTCCAACCCCAACACCCAGCGCGTGTCGGGCTGATCCCAACTCACAAAATCTTTCGGGAAGGGAAACACCTGGCCGTTGTGCACCGCGGTCAGGTTGGCCGCGGTGGGGTCACTCTTGAAGGCCGCCACCGCCTGCTGCGGCTCGGCAAAATAGTCGGTGATGAAAATCTGATCGGGGTTCCAGGCCGCAATTTGCTCCAGGTTGACCACCTGCCAGTTGCCCCCCTGGGCGCTTGCGGCCCACACCGGTTCGCCGCCCGCAAGTTTCACCATCGTGGTCTGCAACCAGGAAGCCGGAGGCACTTTGTAAGCCGTGGTACCGCCTTTGACCGTGTGTTGAAGGAAGAGCACTCGCGGGCGGTCGCCTGCAGGTAAAGCAGCAACGGCCTGCTGCACCTTGCGAATGGTCTGGTCGTAGAAATCGGCCAGGGCTTTCCCGCGGGCAGGGTCGCCAAACAAGATGCCCAGTTGCGCCATTTCCCGGCCGTATTGTTCAGGCGTTTCCATCTGCAGGTAAAACACTGGAATGCCCAAAGCCTCAACGCTGGCCCCCAGTTTATGGGCAAGAAAGCTTTTCATCACCACAAGGTCGGGGTGCAAAGCGGCAATCTGCTCAGGCCCGGCATCGGAGGCCAGCACCAATTTAGCATCGAGGGCAGGGTCGACCAGGCGCAGGAAATCAAGGGCTGCCGGAGTTTGCAGGCGTTTGGGCAACGCGACAATGCGCTGGGGGGCTTCCGGGAAAGCATAAAGGGCATCGGCCACCAGCAGGCTGGCCTTGCCCGCCACCACGATGCGTTGCGGGGGAGCGGCAAAATGCAGCGTACGGCCAAGGGCATCGGTAACCTCGACACCCGCAACAGGCGAGGCAGGCAGGGCCGTGGAGGGGGCAGCGGTCACAACAGCCGTAGAGGTTGGCTGCGGCGCGCTTCGAGAAACCGTGCCTCCGCAGGCAACCAGTCCCCCTGCAAGCACAACCCACAGAATCCAACGAAGCTTTTTCAACATGGTCACCTCCAACAACTGCAGAATTTCAGGGGACGAGCAACAGGGGAATTGTATCCCTGTTTTCGGGTCTCAGGCGAAGGATTTCCGGCTGGCGGGAGGCCAGCACAATCGCCAGGCGTTCCACCAGCGCGGGGCGGACGGCCACGACGGCGATACGGTAACGGCCATACTGCAAGGCCGGGAAAGCCGCTGCCAGCCCCCCTGCGAGGTTCAGTTCCAGGGGACCGATTTCATCGACGACCAATAAATCGGCATCGGCGGCTGCAGCCAGCACGGCATTGCCCCATGCCAGGGTGGCTTCCAGAAAGCGCCACATGCCCACACTGGCCTCGGCGGGGGCAGCCACATGCGCCAGCAAGCGCCGCTGCCCGGTGGCAGGGTCCTCCAGCCACAAGGCGGAGGGATGCGGCGGCTGCCCGTGCGGCTGAGCCAGCGAAAGCACCCCGCCCACCCGCCAACCGCGCTGGCGCGCGCGGCGCACGCTGCGCTGCAAGGCCGTGGTCTTCCCCATCCCTGAGGGAGCAGTCAACAAAAAAAGCGGCATGGGAGCAAGTATAACCGAGAGACCAGTCGCGCGAAAAAAGCGCGTCTTGCCCGCGCAGCAACCTGACGCAATCGTAGGGCAAACGTAGGGCAAGCGTCAAGCAAAAGATCCCCAAACGCGGTAAGATAAGGCACGAAGGGCGACAAACTTCTTTCTTCTCCTCCTTTTTGAGAGGGCCGGGAGTGGCGACCCGGCTCTCGGTGATTAAAACGGCCTGCGTGAGTCATCGCAGGCCGTTTTGCGCGCCTGGTGCGCCGCGTGGCTCCCCCAACCGGGCATTCCCGCTGCACCCGTAGAGCGTTTCCGAGCCCTCGGTTTCGGATCATCTCTCGGGCAGTGTTTCGGGCTTCGACTGCGCTCAGCACGAAACGCCACAAACCGCCCCTTTTGACGATGATTGCTCTGCGTCTCCGCTCAACGCTCCCATCCGCAACGCCGCGCCTCCGGTTACAAACCTTCTCGTTTTTTGTGGTAAAATACCTCCCAACCGACCGGTCGGAAGGTTGTATTCCCGGCGCCGACACGTTGCACGCTCCTCACCCCGACCGGCAGCAATGTCCCTTATAATTGGTTGCAATCCCTGGGTTGGCTCTTGCTCGGTATCGCCGAGTTTTCTATCGCTCGTCTTTCCACCCCATTCCACCCCTGAGGGAGTGCCATGCTGACACTTTGGGAAAAGATCCTCTTCACCCTGGCCCTTCTGGCAACAGGCTATGCCGCCTGGAAGGCCACCATCCGCCTCATCCGCATCATCGGGCGCGGGCAGGGCAAGCCCGACTGGGCCCTGGCACGCAAACGCGTCGTCAACGCCTTAGTCAAGACCATCACCCTGCGCCCCACATGGAAAATGCGGCCCTTGCCGACGATTTTCCACGCTATGGTTGCCTGGGGCTTCATGTACTACGTCCTGGTCAACATCGGCGACATCCTGGAAGGCTACATCGCCGGTTTCCATTTCATGGGCACAGGCCCCATCGGCAACTACTACCGCCTGGGCGCCGATTTGCTCAGCGTTTCCGTGCTCGTCGGCATGAGTGCGCTGCTCATTCGGCGCTTTGTGTTTAAGGATAGCGTGCTGGGCACCCGCGACAGCGTGATGCTCAACCCCAAAGCCCGCAAGGGCATCAACCGCGATTCCCTCATCGTGGGCCTGTTCATCCTCTTCCATGTGGGCTTCCGCTTCCTCGGCCAGAGTTTTGCCATTGCCCAGGAAGGCCCCGACCCCTACCAGCCCTTTGCCACCGCCGTGGCTTCCCTCTGGGCCGGTCTCAGCCCCACGGCGCTTACCGTGGCGCACCATCTCGCCTTCTGGATCGCCCTCGGGCTGATCATGCTCTTCATCCCCTACTTTCCCTACTCCAAGCACATCCACCTCTTCTTCGCCCCCTTCAACTTCGCCCTCAAACCCGAACGCAAATCCATTGGCGAACTGGAACCGCTGGATTTCGAAGACGAGAGCATCGAGCAATTTGGGGCCACCCGCATCGAAGACCTGCACTGGTACCAATTGATGGACGCCTACGCGTGCATCATGTGCTTCCGCTGCCAGGAAGTCTGCCCCGCCTACAACACCGGCAAACTGCTCTCGCCCGCGGCGCTGGAAATCAACAAGCGCTACTTCTTCAACTATGAGGGCGACCGCCTGGCCAAAGGCGAGGAAACCTCGCAAACGCTGACCGAATTCGTGATTCCCGAAGAAGCCGTGTGGGCCTGCACCTCGTGCGGCGCGTGCGTGGAAGTCTGCCCCTTAGGCAACGAACCCATGCGCGACATCATGGACATCCGCCGCGGGCTGATCCTGATGGAAAACACCTTCCCGAAGCAGTGGGAAACCGCCTTCCGCGGCATGGAACGCACCATGAACCCGTGGAACGTGCCTTCCAGCGAGCGGATGAAATGGGCGGAAGGTCTCGAAGTGCCCACCATCGAAGAAAACCCCAACCCCGAAGTGTTGTGGTGGGTGGGCTGCGCCGCGGCCACCGACGCCCGCGCCCAAAAGGTCGCCCGGGCGTTTGCCAAGATTCTCAACGCCGCAGGGGTCAACTACGCGGTCCTGGGCGAGCAGGAAACCTGCTGCGGCGACTCGGCCCGCCGCGCCGGCAACGAATACCTCTTCTTCGAAATGGCCTCGGCCAATGTGGAAATGCTCAACGAGGTCAGCCCCAAGCGCATCGTCACCACCTGCCCCCACGGCTTCCACACCCTGAAGAACGAATATCCCCAGTTCGGCGGCAACTACGAAGTGGTGCATCACACCCAGTTCGTGGAAGAGCTGCTCAAAGCAGGCAAAATCAAAATCGACCAGGACGGGCTGGAAAAGATCACCTTCCACGACCCCTGCTACCTGGGCCGCCACAACGGCGAATACGACGCCCCGCGCTTCGTGCTCGCACAGGTGGGCGCCGACCTGGTGGAAATGGAACACACCAAAAACAAATCCTTCTGCTGCGGCGCAGGCGGCGCGCAGATTTGGAAGGAAGAAGAAGGCGACAAGCGCATCAACCTCACCCGCTTCGCCGAGGCGCAGGAAACCGGCGCCGACACGGTCGCCGTGGCCTGCCCCTTCTGCATGATCATGCTCAATGACGCCTCGAAAGAGGCCGGCGAAGGCGCACCTACGGTCAAAGACATCGTCGAAATCGTCGCCGAGCATCTGGTGGAAGACTGACGCCTTCCACCCCGCCAATGAATGCGTCAGCCCCTTTGCTCACAAAGCAGAGCAAAGGGGCTTTTGCCTGCTCTGCCCCCACGGCCACGCAACAGCCCCACCAAACCACCATGCGCCCCCTGGCAGCGCATAAAAAAAGCATAAACAAACCCGGTGGCACCATAGACGCATCTACCGGGCTGGGGTACAATCGCCGCCAATCAAAACCCGGCAACGCCCTCGCTGCCGGGTTTCCGCATACCTGAAAAAAGCACGGCTTCAAGGTGGCGGCAGGAGTAGTAAGCCATCGGTCAGCGAGCCGGGGAGGGTGCAAGCCCGGCAACGGCGCCCGCCGAGCGCCCTAAGGCCCAACTCGCCTGCCTTCCCGTTAGGGAACACCCCGCCGGTGAACCTTGCACAGCAAGCATAACCGGCGGCGGGCTGCGCCCGTTATCGCGCACCCAAGTGGTCGGCTACCGCACGCGGCAGACGCGCCCGTCGGCGCGCGGCAGTCGGCAAAAAGGGTGGTACCGCGGAGGTTCACGCCTTCGTCCCTGTGGACGAAGGTGTTTTTTTATACCCTGCGCCCCCCGGCGCAAGCGTTTTCACACCACGGAGGTGCCTATGGCTGCAAAAGGATGGGTCGAAATCGACGAAACACTCTGCAAAGGGTGTGAACTTTGCGTGGTCTATTGCCCGGTCAACGTCCTGGCCCTGGACACCAACCGGCTTACCCCCCACGGCTACCACCCGGCCATGTTGGCCGAAGAGGGGTGCACCGGCTGCAACATTTGCGCCGTGGTGTGCCCTGAAGCCGCGATTACCGTCTATCGGGAAGTCAAAGTGCGCGCCCGCGCAGCCACGGCATAGAGAAGGAGGCCGCCATGACACGCGAACTGCTCAAAGGGAACGTCGCGATGGCCGAGGCCGCCATCCGCGCTGGCCTCGATGCCTATTTTGGCTACCCCATCACCCCGCAAAGCGAACTGCTGGAATGGATGTCAAAGCGGATGCCCGAAGAAGGCCGCACCTTCTTGCAGGCCGAGAGCGAGGTGGCTGCCATCAACATGGTTTACGGCGCGGCCTGCACCGGCGCACGGGTGATGACCTCCACCTCGGGGCCGGGCATCAGCCTGATGGCCGAGGGCATCTCTTACATTGCGGGCACCGAAGTGCCGGCGGTCATCGTCGACGTGATGCGCGGCGGCCCCGGCCTGGGCAACATCGCCCCCTCCCAGGGCGACTACCGCCAGGTCATCCACGGCGCGGGGCACGGCGACTTCTTTCCCCTGGTGCTCGCCCCTGCCTCGGTGCAGGAAGCCGTAGACCTGATTAGCGAAGCCTTCGACCTGGCCGAAAAATACCGCACCATCGTGTTCGTGGTCGCCGACGGCAGCATCGGGCAGATGATGGAACCGGTTTCCCTGCCCGAGCCACGCCCGCCGCGCCGTGAGCGCCCCGATTGGGCTGTGGGCGGTGCGGAAGGCCGCCCTGCCCGCCGCCTGACTTCCCTTTACCTCAAACCCGAAGTCGAAGAAGAAGTCAACCTGCGGCTGGTACAACGCTGGCGCGAAATGGAAGCCAACGAAATCCGCTATCGGGAATATTACCTCGACGATGCCGAATATGTGGTGCTGGGGTTTGGCACCGCCGGGCGGGTGGCGCTTTCCGCCGTGCGCGCGGCGCGCGCCAGGGGCATCAAGGTCGGGCTTTTCCGCCCCGTCAGCCTGCGCCCCTTCCCCACCCGCGCCATCCACGACCTCGCAGCGCGCAGCAAGGCCTTCCTGGTGGTGGAAATGAACGGCGGGCAGATGCTCGACGATGTGCAGGCTGCTGCGCAGGGGCAGGTGCCCATCCGTTTCTATGGCCGCATGGGCGGCATGGTGCCCTTCCCCGATGAGGTGCTGGCCGAAATCGAGGCCCTGGTGGCCGAACCGCCCACCCCTGCCGAAGACCCGCGCGCCCGCTGGCTGGCGCACATGGTGCATTAGTGGAGGCCCCCTATGACTGTTGCTGCTCCAACCCGTCCCAAAGCCAACCTGAAAATGGTGTACCAGCGCCCCGAATCGCTGGTCGATACCCCCACCCATTACTGCCCCGGCTGCACCCACGGCGTGGCGCATCGCCTGGTGGCCGAAGTGCTCGACGAAATGGGGCTGCGCGAAAAAACCATCGGCATCGCGCCGGTGGGGTGCGCCGTGCTGGCCTACGACTATTTCGAATTCGACGGTGTGGAAGCCGCTCACGGGCGCGCCCCCGCGATGGCAACCGGCATCAAGCGGGTGCTGCCCGACCGCATTGTTTTCACCTACCAGGGCGACGGCGACCTCGCTTCCATTGGCATGGGCGAAATCATCCATGCCGCCGCGCGCGGGGAACGCATCACCGTGATTTTCATCAACAACGCCATCTACGGCATGACCGGCGGCCAAATGGCCCCCACCACCCTCCCCAACCAGATCACCACCTCCTCGCCGGGCGGGCGCGACGTGGCCGTGCAGGGCTTCCCCATTCGCATGGCGGAAATCCTCGCCACCCTCGACGGGGCAGCGTACGTCGTCCGCCGCAGCATGCACGACCCGGCGAACATCCGCAAAGCCAAGAAAGCCATCCGCCTGGCCTTCGAGGCGCAGGTGCGCGGGCTGGGCTTTTCGCTGGTGGAACTGCTTTCCACCTGCCCCACCAACTGGAAGATGACGCCCGCCGAGGCGATGAATTGGGTGCGCGACAACATGGTGCCCGCTTTCCCCCTGGGCGATTACAAGGTCGCCCCCGAACTGCAAAAACTGCGGGTGTAAAGGAGGAGGTACGCCATGCAAACAGAAATTTTGATCGCCGGTTTTGGCGGCCAGGGTGTGCTCTTTGCCGGGCAGGTGCTGGCTTACGCCGCGATGGACGCAGGTTATGAGGTGACGTGGTTTCCCTCTTACGGCCCCGAAATGCGCGGCGGCACGGCCAACTGCACCGTCATCATTGCCGACGAAGAAATCGGCTCCCCGCTGGTTTCCCACCCCAAGGTGCTGATGGCCCTCAACGCCCCTTCGCTCGACAAATTCGAGCCGCAGGTGCAGCCCGAAGGGCTGATTGTCGCCAACGCCTCGCTGCTTAGCCGCGGCGTCGAACGCAGCGACCTCGACGCCATCACCCTCAAGGCCAGCCACATCGCCGAAGATCTGGGCGACCGCCGCTTAGCCAACATGGTGATGCTGGGCGCGCTGATGCCGCGCTTCCCGATGCTGACGATGGAGCAAATCAAGACAGCCCTCAAAGAGCATCTTCCCGCCCGCAAGCACCATTTGCTGGAAGCCAACTACCGCGCGTTAGATGCCGGCGCGGCAGTGGCGCAGGGCTCGGCATAGGCGCTGTTCCCGCTTCCGCAGACACACACCCCAGGGTTGACGACCGCCCTGGGGTCTTTCATTCCCCCACAAGTTTCGCCACCGTCACGCCGTCGCCGCCTTCCTGGGGAAGGCCGCTTTCCCAGGCGCGGACGTGGGGGTGGCGGCTGAGCGCGTCGCGCACGGCCTGACGCAGCCGCCCGGTGCCTTTCCCGTGGACGATGCGCACGAAGGGCAGCCCCGCAAGGTAAGCCTGGTCGAGGTACTTGTCCAGCCGTTCCAGGGCTTCGTCGGCGGTCAGGCCGCGCAGGTCGAGTTCCATGCCAGGGGAAGCCACCTCGGGAAGGCGCACGCGGCTTTCAGCAGCAGGCGCGCCCTGGGGGACGGGCGGGGCGAGCACCCGCAGGTCGCGGATGGGCGTGCGTACCCGCAACGCGCCGATGACCACCTCGGCCTCGTCCGCGTCCTCGTCCAGCGCGCTCACCGTGCCCTGGGCATTGAGGCGTTCCACATGCACCTTGGCGCCCACGGTGAGGGGCGGCGGCGGCCCGACGGGGGAAGGCGGTTCGGGCGGCGCGGTCTCGGCTTCCAGCGCGGCCAGGGCTTCTTCGGCCTGGGCTTCCAGGTCGCGGGCGGCCTGCTGCGCGGCCTGGAGTTCGGCCTGGGCTTCCAGCGCCTCGGCAGGCGGCAACAGGCGGCGCAGGCGGCGGCGCAGGGCGCGGATTTCCTCTTCCAGCGCGGCGATTTCTTCACGCGCCTGGGTTTGCGCGGCCTCCAGCACATGCTGGCGCTCTTCGTCGATGGCTGCCAGGCGTTTGGCGAGTTTGCTCCGCAGGGCCTCGGCGCGGCGGCGGGCTTTTTCGGCCCGGCGGCGCTCTTTGCGCGCCAGGCGGCGCTGGCGGTGGATTTCATCCAGCAGCGCGTCGGCTTTCAGGTCGTCGGGGTGAAAACCGGCGCGGGCCGCGGCCACGATGGCTTCCGGCAAGCCAAGCCGCCGCGCAATTTCCAGCGCGTTGGAACGCCCCGGCACGCCAAGCACCAGCCGGTAGGTCGGGCGCAGGCTGCGGGGGTCGAATTCCATGCTGGCGTTGGCCACGCCGGGCGTAGCGTGGGCGTAGAGTTTCAGTTCGGGGTAGTGGGTGGCAACCAGGGTAGTCACCCCGCGACGCACAAAGTGGTCGAGGATGGCCCGCGCCAGGGCAGCGCCTTCCTGCGGGTCGGTGCCCGCGCCGAGTTCGTCCAGCAGCACCAAGGCGCGGTGGTCGGCCTGTTTGAGGATGCGCACGATGTTGCGCATGTGCGCCGAAAAGGTGGAAAGCGACTGCTCGATGGATTGCTCGTCGCCGATGTCGGCGAAAATGTCGCGGAACACGCTCAGCGCCGTGCCTTCTTCGGCGGGGATGTGGAAGCCCGCCTGCGCCATCGCAGCCAGCAGGCCGGCGGTTTTCAGGGTGACGGTTTTGCCGCCGGTGTTGGGGCCGGTGATGACCAAGGCGTAGGTTTCCTCGTCCAGCACCAGGTCGATGGGCACGACGCGGTCGGGCGGCAGCAGGGGATGGCGCGCCCCCAGCAGCCGCAGGGTCACATGGGCGCGCCGTGGCGTGTTTGGCTTGCCCGCTGCCGGGGAAGCCGCTGCGGGCTGCGGCGCGTCGGCGGGCAGCGGGGGTTCCCCAATGCCCACCAGCCGCGGCGCGACGGCGTCCATTTCGTCGGCCAGGGCGGCTTTGGCAAAGATGACGTCCAGCCGCGCGAGGGTAGCGACGGCCTGCAGCAAAGTTTCGGCGTGCAGGGCGATTTCGCGAGAAAGCGCGGCCAGCAGGCGCTGGATTTCCTGGGCTTCTTCCCGCGCCAGTTCCCGCAGGCGGTTGTTGATTTCCACCACAGGCATCGGCTCGACGAACAGGGTCGCGCCCGAGGCCGAGCGGTCGTGCACGATGCCGGGGAGTTTGCCCTTGAATTCGGCCTTGAGGGGCAGCACATAGCGGCCATCGCGCTGGGTGACGATCGGCTCCTGGAGCAGGGGCACGATGGCGGGGTCGCGCACCATGCGCTCGAGGCGGCGGGTAAGGCGCTGGCGGGCGAGCAGCATTTCGGCGCGCACGCGGGCCAGGGCCGCCGAGGCGCTGTCGGGGATTTCGCCTTCGTCGGTGACGGTGCGCGCGATGGCGTCCACCAAACCGAGGGGCGGGGGAAGCAAGGCCGCGATGTCGGCCAGATGAGGGGCTTCCGCCTGGGCGCGCATCAGGCCACGGCGCAGGTCGCGGGCGCGGCTGAGGGTGGCCTTGATTTCCAGCAGGGCTTCAGGGCGCAGCGCGATGCCGCGGCGGGCGGCCTCGACGTGGGGGCGAATGTCGCGCACGCCCCGAAGGCCGATTTCCGGGTGGGAAGCCAGCAGGCGGCGGGCTTCGGTGGTTTCGGTTTGCAGGGCACGGGCGCGGCGCAGGCTGCCCACGGGCTTGAGCGCCAGGGCAGCCTCCCGCCCGGCGGCAAAGGCCGTGTGACGCGCCAGGCGTTCCAGAATTTTGGGGTATTCCAGCACCTGCAGGGTTTTGCTATCCATGACAGGGAAAGTATAACCGCTTTT
>CAYYRG010000017.1:0-15128 GCA_964474015.1 uncultured Anaerolineaceae bacterium
CAGTGAGCGTCAAGGGGGGATGTCGGCTTGCCATGCCCTGCCTTGCGGCAGGTAGCGCCCGAGCGCATTTTGCGCTACAATGCGGGGGAAACTTCCATGAGAGAGGCTGCAGCCCGATGAAACAACGACAACAGTCCCTGGCAGAAGTGCACGAGACCGTGGTGGTGCCCACCCGGGGGCATTGGTGGCGGCGCTGGCTGGCCATTACCGGCCCTGCGCTGATGGCCGCGGTGGGTTATATGGACCCCGGCAACTGGGCTACCGATATTGCTGCCGGCAGTCGTTACAACTATGCCCTGATTTGGGTGCTGTTGATGTCAAACCTGATGGCGATTTTGCTCCAGAGCCTGGCGGCGCGCCTGGGCATCGTCAGCCGCCGCGATCTGGCGCAGGTGTGTCGGGAGGAGTACCCCCCTGCCGTCAACATTCCCCTTTACTTGCTGGCAGAAATCGCCATCACCGCGACCGACCTGGCCGAGGTGATCGGCTCGGCTATTGCCCTGCAATTGCTTTTTGGCCTGCCCTTGATTTACGGGGTGTTGCTGACGGCTTTGGACACGCTGTTGCTGTTGGTGCTTTCCCGCTTTGGCATTCGCAAACTGGAAAGCGTGGTGCTGGCCCTGGTGGGCACGATTGGCGCGGCTTTTTTCGTGGAAATCGCCTTGGGGCAGCCCGATTGGGGTGGGATTGTGCGCGGCTTTGTGCCTTCCCTGCCCGATGCCACGGCGCTTTACATTGCCATTGGCATTTTGGGCGCCACAGTCATGCCGCACAATCTCTATCTGCACTCGGCGTTGGTGCAAACGCGTAAGATCCGCCGCGAACCCGAGGCCATTCGGGAGGCCATTCGCTGGAACAACATCGATACCGGCATTGCGCTCAACCTGGCTTTTTTGATCAATGCCGCTATCATGGTGATGGCAGCGGCGGTGTTTTACCGGCATGGCTATTTTGGGGTGGCCGAAATTCAAGACGCGCACCACTTGCTGGAACCGTTGTTGGGGGCTTCCATTGCGCCAATTGCCTTTGCTGTGGCGTTGCTGGCTTCTGGCCAGAGTTCGACCGTTACGGGCACGCTGGCGGGGCAAATCGTGATGGAAGGCTATCTCAACCTGCGCATCCGCCCGTGGCTGAGGCGTCTGATCACCCGCTTGCTCGCCGTCGCACCCGCGGTGGCGGTGATTTCCTACGCCGGGGAAAACGCCACCGGCGAGTTGCTGGTGCTCAGCCAGGTGGTGCTTTCGTTGCAATTGCCGTTTGCTGTCATTCCCCTGGTGCATGCCGTCGCCGACCGGAAGCGGATGGGGGCTTTCGTGATTCCGCGCTGGATGCAGGTGTTGGCGTGGGGCGTGGCCAGCGTGATTTTGGGGTTGAACATTAAACTGGTGGCCGATGAAATCGGCCGCTGGGCAGCCCATGCAGGCCGTTATGGCTGGCTGGTGTGGGGCACGTTGGTGCCGCTTTCGGCGGCCTTCCTGGGGCTGCTGGTGTATGTTACCATGCACCCGTGGTTGAGCCGGCGGCGCGCTGCGGGGAAGTGGCCGCTGCGAGTGGCTGTGCCCCACAAGGCGTTGGGGCGCGCCCCGGTGGCGCCGCTTTCGTTTGCTTTTACCCCTTACCGACGGGTGGCGGTGGCGCTGGATTTTTCGGGGCATGATCGCCGCCTGCTGGAAGCCGCGCTGCGGATAGCCGCCCCCGCTGAGGCGACGTTGCATTTGATGCACGTGGTGGAAAGCCCCGCGGCGCACGCGTTGGGCCCCGACGCCGACGACCTGGAAGTAGAAATGGACCGCCAGCGGCTGCAAAAACTGGCTGCTTCGGTCGAGGCATTAGGGGTGCAGGCGGTGTGGCATTTGGGCACCGGCAACCCCGCAGCGGAACTGGCGCGCATGGTGGCCGAGGTCCAGGCCGACCTGGTGGTGGTGGGGGCGCATGGTCACTCAGGGGTCTCTGACCTGGTGTTTGGCACCACGATCAGCACCTTGCGGCACCGCGTGGCCACCAGTATGCTGGTTGTGCCGTTGATGGACAAGACATAAAGAGGAAGCGCGCGCCGTGAAACTTTTTGGGGATGGGGTTTACAGGTCGCGATACCGCCACAGCAGTTGCCAGACGCCCACAGCGGCTTCGACCTGGATGGCGAACGACATTTTGGATTGCCCCCAGCGGCGTTCCTGGAAATAAATTGGCACTTCGGCAATGCGAAAGCCGAGTTTGTGGGTGAGGTAGGCCATCTCGACCTGGAAGAGGTAGCCTGCTGCGTGGACGCGTGCCAGCGGTAGTGCGGCTAAGGTTTTCCGCCGCCACAACCGGTAGCCGCCGGTGACATCGCGCACCGGCATTCGCAGAATGGTGCGGGCATAGAAATTGCCAAAGGTGGAAAGGGCTTTTCGCCATAACGGCCAGGCTTCATCGAGCCGACCGCCGGGCACATAGCGCGAGCCGAGCACCAGATCGGCCTGGTTGCTTTCCAGCAGGGCGGCCATGCGCGGCAACACCGCCGGGTCGTGGGAAAAGTCGGCGTCCATTTGGGCGATGGCTGCCACATCGTCCATTTGCAGGGCTTTTTGGAAACCCGCGAGATAGGCCGGCCCCAGCCCGTTCTTTTCGGTGCGGTGCAGCACCGAAACACGCCCCGCAAAGCGCGCTTTGAGCGCCTCGGCAATTTCGCCGGTGCCGTCGGGGCTGTTGTCGTCCACGACCAGCACGCTGAGGTCTAACGGTAAAGCAAACAAAGCGGAAACCAGCCGTGGCAGGTTTTCCGCTTCGTTGTAAGTGGGGATAACGACAAGGAGGCGCATGGTTACCGAACCTGGAAGGCCTCCTTGATGGCGTCCACGTCCATGAAGGGACCGTGTGAAGAGCGCACTTCGCGGATGCGCAATGCGAGTTTGCGGTCCCCAAAATCTTCTCGCAGCCGGTCTTTCAGGGGGTAGAAATAGTCCAGCGCCTGCCCCAGCCGCTGCTCGATGCGGGTGCGGATGGCGTTGGCATGGGCGGGCTCGGTGATGATGAGGAAGTCGTTGGGGGAAAGGTGGCCGATGAAGTCGTTGCCGGAACCGGCATCGCGGGCAGCATTTTGAAGCATACGGCTGATGGCGCGCAAAACGTCGTCAGAGGTAACGAACCCATAGCGTTCGCGGAAGGCATCCAGGTTACGCACCGAGACCAGCAGGGCGACCCATTCTTTGTCGCTATCGAGCAGTTCTTGAAGCACTTCGTCGACCAGTGCCCCCTCGGGGAGTTCGGTAACCGGGTTGGTGACCGGGCCCAGGGATGCCCGCCGAAGGGCGTTCCGCACCCGCAGGCGCAGTTCCTGGATGTCGAATGGCTTGGTGATGTAGTCGTCGGCGCCGAGTTTGAGACCTTTGAGACGGTCGCTGCGGTCACGCTTTTCGGTCAGGAAGATGATGGGAATGCGCGACGTGCGTACGTTGGTGCGCAGGCGTTCCGCGACCTGGTAGCCGTCGATGTCGGGCAGGCGGATGTCTAAGATGACGAGGTCAGGCGGCGATATCTGGCAGGCTCGGATGCCGTCTTCTCCCCAATTTGCCGTTTGCACATCGTACCCCTGCACGCGGAAGTACGATGTCAGCATCTCGGCCACATCCAGGTCGTCTTCAATGATGAGGAGGCGGTGACGTTTGCTTTCCACTGTTCAGCCAATCGGTTCTTTTTGGATAACGAATTCGCACACTTCATCGCCCTTGGCGACGCATTTGGACTCGTTGACGCGAAATTCGTTGCCGCCGGAAACCCATTTGAGCCCTTCTTGCAACAGCCCTACGGCCATGTAGCACACCGGCTTGTCGGTGGTGCCTTGCCGCCCCCAGCAAACCGGGCAGCGGTGAATGGTGTAAATGTATTCGTGTTCTTTTTCTTCGACTGTGGTAATCTGGTCGCTGACCTGGCTGAAGATTTTGGCCATTGCGGGCAGCCCGATGCGCAGTTTTGCCTTTAGTGGCAGCACCTTGAAAGCGAGGTCGCCCACGCCTGCCAGGGCACCGAAGTTGCGCAAACCTTCGGCAAAAGCAGCGCGTCCAGCCCGCAGTGCCAGCCCTCGCCCCCCGCGCGGGCCATACATTTCTTCCAGCGCCAGGTTGATGGCCGAGACATACGCAAAGTCGAAGGCCTTGTCGAGGTTGTCGGGAGGCATGTTGTCGATGAGGTGGGGCAGGTGTGCCAGGTTGAGAATGGCGTTCAGGCCGTTTTTCCCCATCACGTCTTCCAGGGCCTCTAAGATGATACGCGCAATTTTGTTCGGGTAGTAGTAGCCACTTTCAGGAATCGGATCCATGACGCGCCCTCCGGTCGGTTTAGAGAAGTTTGGCGATGTCTTCGGTTGCCCTGCGCATATCCAGGAAAATCAGGCCCAGTTTGGCGCCTTCACGCGCCAGTGCGGTCAGCACGGCCTCTTCGCCCACAGCCATCAGGACGACATACCCCTGGTTGCCTTTGATATAAACTTGTTCCAGTGCCCCGCGCCCCAGTTCTGAGGCAATGCGCTCGCCTAACGAAAGCATGGCCGCCGACATGGCTGAGACGCGGTCTTCTTCGATGCCCTGGGGCAGCGCCGAAGCGATGGTCAGACCGTCGACGCTCACGATTGCCGAGGCTTCGATGTCTGGAGAAGAAGCCTGCAAGTTACGCAGACGTTCCACGAGTTGTTGGGTGCGTGATTGAGCCAAGGCCTCACTCCTTTCTTTTGTGTTGCGCAACCATGGGAGATTTTTTGCTGAACTTTGCGCTGATACTGTAGCATAAGGGTAAGAGCGTGTCAAGGTGTTTTTTTCCAGATTTTTAAATTTCCTTTATGTTCCTTTACGCGGGCTGGCGCTCTGACGGCGGGAAGGCTGCACGAAACGCGAAGATAACCTTGCGCCTTCCCTGCCCTCATGCTAAAATAGGCGCTGTGGGGGGAGCACGGCGGGTTTCCGTGGCCGAAAAGTGGGTGCTCCCCACTTTTCTGTGATTAAGCGCCCCTTGCGTTTCGCCTGCGCTGCAGATGAGCCTGCGGCGAGATTTTGTTCTGGAGAAAATAAGCTTATGGCAAAAAGCGAACTCCTACTGGCCTTCAACGAACTGCTGGAAGAACGTCACCTTCCCCCCGAGGCGGTGACCTCGGTGCTGGAGAAGGCGTTGGCTGCGGCTTACCGCAAAGAAGCGGGCGCACCTTCTTCCCAGAACGTGGAAGTGGAAATCGATATGGCCGATGGGCATTTTTCGGTCAAGGCCGAAAAAGAGGTGGTGCTGGAGGTGGAAAACCCGGCCACCGAAATTTCGCTGGAGGAGGCCGAGCAAATCGACCCCGAGGTGCAATTGGGCGACGTCGTGATGGTCGATGTGACCCCAGAGCGGCTGGGGCGGGTGGCAGCCCAGACCGCCCGGCAGGTCTTGCAGCAACGGCTGCGTGAAGTCGAACGTGAACTCCAGTATCAATACTTCAGCAAACTGGAGGGCGAAATCGTCAATGGTGTCGTCCAGGCTGTGCGCCCTAACGGCGTCACCGTGGGGCTGGAAAAGAACACCGAAGCCCTCTTGCCCCGGCGCGAGCAGATTCCGGGCGAGCGTTTTCGGGTGCACGATCGCGTGCGCGCCTTGCTCCTGGAGGTCAAACCCACGGGCAAAGGGCCGCAGGTCATTTTGTCGCGGGCGCACAAAAACTTCCTCCGCCGCTTGTTGGAAGACGAAGTGCCAGAAATCTATCGCGGCGAGGTGGAAATCCGTGCCATTGCCCGCGAAGCAGGGCGGCGCTCGAAAGTGGCGGTTTCGGCCATTGCGCCTACGATTGACCCTGTGGGAGCGTGCGTGGGCCTGCGCGGCGTGCGCATCCAGGCCATCATGCGCGAGTTGCATGGCGAGAAAATCGACGTCATTGAGTGGAACCCCGACCCAGAGGTTTTCATCGCCAAAGCCCTCAGCCCGGCGCAGGTCACCGGGGTGTACCTTGACCACGAAAGCCGCACGGCGACCGTCGTGGTGCCCGAAGACCAGTTAAGCCTTGCCATTGGGCGGCAGGGGCAAAATGCGCGCCTGGCAGCCAAACTGACGGGCTGGCGCATCGACATCAAAAACGTCTCCGAGGCGGCTTCCGAGGCGCTCTACAAACTTCAGAACGACCCGCAATATGCGCCTTTTGTCGAGGCGGAGGCCGAAGTCATCCCGATGGTGGAAGCCATTTTGGCGAAGAAGGCGGAAGGCCGCTTGCTGGCCCCTGAAGAATATCGCGAACTTTCCCGCTTTGTCGACCGCGTGGAGCGGGGCGTGATTGCCCGCCGCGCTGAGGAACTTTCCGAAGAGGCCCGCCGTCTGGCCGAAGCCCGGGCGCAGATTCCCGAAGCGGCCTTTGAACTGCCGGTAGACGTCCTGGGTCTGACACCGCGCCTGACCATGCTGCTCACCAACGCTGGTTACAATTCCATCGGCGACCTGATGCTGCAAATGAAAATCAACCCCGATGCCGTGCTGGCCTTAGACGGCATTGGCCCGAAAGCCATGGAGCAGATTACGGAAACCCTGGCCCTCTTTGAGGAAGCCCATCCGGCAGAAGAGGCGGAAACCGAAGAAGCGCAGGCCGCTGCGCCGCCAGAGGAAGCGCCGCGCCCAGAGGGGGCTGCGGGTGAAGCGGAAACCTCGCCGGCTGCCGAAGTTGCAGCGGAGGTCAGCGTTGCTGAAGCCGAGACCGCGGCGGTTGAAGAGGCAGTTGCTGCGGGTGAGGCTGTGCCCGAGGAGGCTGAAGAGGCCGAAGAAGCCGAAGAAGAAGGCGCCTCGCTGGAAGACCTCTTCGCCCAGGTCGAAATTCCTGCCGAAGAAGTGGCGGCGGATGAGGAGGCTGAAGAGGAAGACCTCGCAGCCGACAAGCCGCGCAAGAAGAAGAAAAAGAAGAAAAAGAAAAAGCCGCGCCAGTATGTCGAACTGGCCTACGGCGAAAGTGAAGAGGACCTCATCCCCGTCAAGCGCCACAAGCGCGAAGACGAATGGGAAGAATGGGACTTTTAGCCCGCCGCGCAGGAGGCGGAAATGGCGAAAAAACGGCGTGGCAAACACGTGCCGCAGCGCACTTGCGTGGGGTGCCACCAGACTTTGGCCAAGCGTCAGCTGGTGCGGCTGGTGCGCACCCCTGAGGGTGTGCGGGTAGACCTCACCGGCCGGCAGCCCGGCCGGGGGGCTTACCTCCACGACCGCCGCTCGTGTTGGGAGCGGGCGCTCAAAAAAGGTACGCTGGCTCGCGCTTTGCGGGTTGAGCTGACCGACGACGATATTGCACGCCTGAAGGCTTTTATGGCCGTGCTTCCCGACGATGACGGTGAGGAAGACGCCGCGGAAGCATCATCACGCGCTGGCTAAAGCGCGCATTTCGGCTGGCGCCGGAATGGTACCGTAGGGCCGCCGCCATCGGCGGGCCTCCAAGGAGGTGAACATGACACAGAACGGGCGGGAGCCGATTACGCTTCCGGCAAGTATGACCGTGCGTCAACTTGCCGAGGCTTTGCATGCCAGCCCCATCGACCTCATCAAAACTTTGATGGCGAACGGGGTCATGGCTTCAATCAACCAGACCATCGATTTCGAGACGGCTGAGATTGTCGCCACCGAGCTGGGCTATGAGGTGGTGTTGGAAGAGCCGGAAGAAGAACTTGAGACCGAAGCCGAAGCAGAAATTCCCCTTTGGCGGCGGTTGATTGCCGATGAGCCTGAAGACCGGTTGAAACCCCGCCCGCCTGTGGTTGCCGTGTTGGGGCATGTCGATCATGGCAAAACCACCTTGCTCGACGCTATCCGCCACACCAACGTGGCCCAGCGTGAGGCTGGCGGCATTACCCAGCACATTGGCGCTTATCAGGTGGTGCACGAGGGCCGCAAAATTACCTTCCTCGATACCCCCGGCCACGCGGCGTTCACCGCCATGCGGGCGCGCGGGGCCCAGGGCGCCGATATCGTGGTGCTGGTGGTGGCCGCCGACGATGGCGTGATGCCCCAAACACGGGAAGCCATCGACCACGCCAAAGCCGCACGTGTGCCCATCATCGTGGCCCTCAACAAGATCGACCGCCCCAACGCCAACCCTGAGCGGGTGAAACGCCAGCTGGCCGATGTTGGGCTGGTGCCCGACGAATGGGGCGGCGAGACGATGGTCGTGCCCGTTTCGGCCAAGCAGGGCGAGGGCATCGAGGACTTGCTGGAAGCCATCTTGCTGGTGGCCGACAGCATGGAAATTCGCGCCAACCCTGACGGCAAAACCATTGGCACGGTCATCGAAGCCCGGCGCGAGAAGGGGCGGGGTGTGACGGTGACCCTGCTGGTGCAAAATGGCACCCTGAAACTGCGTCAGGTGGTGGTGGCAGGCGCGACCTATGGCAAAATTCGCGCCATGACCGACGAGCACGGCAAGGCCGTGCGTGAAGCGCCGCCTTCCATGCCGGTGCAGGTGTTGGGGTTTGTCGACGTTCCGGCCGCGGGCGAACTCTTCCGCGTGGTGGAAAACGAGAAGGTCGCACGTGAAATCGTGGCCCGGCGGCAAGATGCCGCCCGTGCCAAAGAGCAGCAGGAAACCCGCCGCGTTTCTCTCGAAGACCTGTTCGAACAGGTGCAGGCGGGTGAGACCAATGAACTGCGGCTGGTGGTCAAAGTTGACGTCCACGGTTCCCTCGATCCGGTGGTCAATTCCATTCAAGAAGTGGCCGAAAAGAGCGACATCAAAGTGCGCGTGCTGCACGCCTCGGTAGGCAACATCAGCGAGAACGACGTCAACCTCGCGGCGGCTTCCAAGGCGGTGGTGATTGGCTTCAACGTGCGCCCTGATGCCCCGGCGCGCAAACTGGCTGAAAGCCTGGGGGTTTCCATTCGCACCTACAACATCATTTACCGCCTCACCGAAGATCTGGAAAAGGCCCTCAAAGGCATGTTAGGCGGTGAAGAAGAAGAAACCACCATTGGCAAGGCTGAGGTGCTGGCCGTTTTCAAGATTCCCAAGGCCGGCAAGGTGGCCGGTTGCCGTGTGCGGGAAGGCGTCATCCGCCGGAATGCCCTGGCGCGGGTGGTGCGCGGCGACGAGGTGCTGTTCGAGGGGCCGCTCGCTTCTCTCAAACACGAAAAAGAAGACGTCCGCGAAATTCGGGAAGGCTTCGAATGCGGCATTGCCCTCAAAGGCTTCCAGGATTTCAAAGTGGGCGACATCATTGAATGCTTCACCCGCACGCGTACCGAAGTGGAAGAAAGCGGCTGGTAATCGGAGGCTGAAATGGTTTCCCAACTGCGGCTGCGCCGCATCAACGAACGTTTGAAAGAAGAACTGGCTCTGCTGTTGCTCTACGAAGTGGCCGACCCGCGGGTGCGCGGCGCGAGCGTGACCGACGTGCGCGTCGACCGCGAACTGGCCTATGCCGACGTTTTCGTCTCGGCAGTGGAGGGTTCGGAACGGCGCGATGAGATCCTCGCAGGGCTGGAGCATGCCCGCGGCTTCCTGAGCCGCGAACTGGCCCGCAGGGTGGAATTGCGCCAGTTTCCGCGTCTGCGTTTCCACTGGGACCCGACGCCCGAGCGTGCCGAGCGCATCGAGGCGCTGTTGGAACAAATTCGCGCTGAGCGTGAAGCGCGCGGCGAGCAGTCCGCCGACGAGAGCGACGACGATGCTGTTTGAGCCTTCCATTGCCTGTAGATTGTGCGAGAGGAGCCATGACCTTTGACCCTGAAGCCGTAAAGGCTGCCGGCGAGCGCCTGCGGGCTGCCCGCACGGTGAGCATTGTTTCGCACGTCAGCCCCGATGGCGACGCCGTGGGCTCGGCTCTGGGGCTGGCGCTGGCCCTGCGGGCTGCTGGCAAAACCGTGACCGTGGCGCTGGCCGATGGTGTGCCTTCGTGCTGCCGCCATTTGCCGGGCGTCGAAACCGTTGTGCCTCGGGGCAACCCCCAGGCCGAATGCAAGGTGTTCGTCGATTGCGGCGATCGCGATCGGGGGGGCTCGGCATGGGCGCCTGATTGGCCGGTGGATATCAACATTGACCACCACAAAACCAACACCCGCTTTGCTGCGGTGAACATTGTGGCGCCTCACGCCGTGGCTACCGCGGCAATGCTGGCCGAGTTGTTGCCGCAATGGGGGCTGGAAATCACCCCTGAAGCCGCCTCGGCGCTGCTGACCGGCATGTTGACCGATACCATCGGCTTCCGCACTTCCAACATGACGGCCCAGGCCCTGCGCCTCGCGGCGGACCTCGTAGACCGGGGGGCGCCCCTGAGCGAACTGTATTTCAAAGCCCTGGTCGAGCGCAGTTTCGAAGCATTGCGCTATTGGGGGCAGGGCTTGAGCCGCATTCAGCGGGAAGGTGGGCTGGTGTGGACCTCCCTGACGCTGGAAGACCGCAAGATTAGCGGCTACGGCGGCAACGACGACGCCGATTTGGTGGGCTACCTCGTGACCGTGCGCGGGGCGGCCATTGGCGTGATTTTCATCGAGCAGGAAAACAATACCGTCAAAGTCAGCTGGCGGGCCCGCCCGGGCTGGGATGTTTCCGGGGTGGCGGTGCGCTTTGGGGGCGGCGGCCACGCTCCGGCTTCCGGCGCGACGATTTCCGGCACATTGGCCGAAGTGCAGGCCAAAGTGCTCGAAGCCACACGCGCCTTGTTGTGATGGCGAAAACTATTGACGAAAACTCAACACACTTTTGAGAGGGAGTCGTTGATGGACACTGAAAGCATGATTCGCGATGTTGTTTCGGGGGTGCTGGTGGTCGACAAGCCTGTGGGTATGACCTCCCACCAGGTGGTGCAGGTCATTCGCCGCGGCACCGGTATTCGCCGCGCGGGGCATACCGGCACCCTGGACCCGCGGGCTTCGGGGGTGCTGGTGGTGCTGATTGGCCCCGCGGTGCGCCTGAGCGAGTGGGTTTCCGCTTCCGACAAGCGCTACATGGCGACCATTCGCCTGGGAAGCGCTACCGACACCTACGATGCCGAAGGCCGCACGACCAGTTCGGCGCCGTGGGAAACGATCACCGAAGAGCAGTTCGAGCAGATTTTGCAGAAGTTCGTGGGCGAAATCGAGCAGGTGCCGCCGCCTTATTCTGCCGTGCGGGTGAAGGGCCGCCGTGCCTACGATATGGCGCGCAAGGGCGAGGAAGTCAACCTGCAGCCGCGTAAAATCAAGGTGTATAGCCTGGAACTGCTGGAATGGGCACCGCCGGAGGTGGTGGTGGACGTGCACTGCTCTTCCGGCACCTATGTGCGCTCGCTGGCTCACGATATTGGCAAGGAACTCGGTTGCGGCGCGCACCTGGTGGGCCTGCGCCGCACCCAGAGCGGTCGCTTTACCCTGCGCGATGCCGTGCCCCTGCGTCGCCTGGAAGAGGCTTTCCGCAAGGGCGAGTGGTATCGTTACCTCATCCCCGCAGCCGAGGCGCTGACCGAGTGGCCGATGATCGAACTCGACCCCGATGAAGTGGAACGCGTACGCCACGGCCACCGCATCAAGCCCAAAGACCTGGAACTCACCGACGGCCAGATGGTGCGGGCCTTGACCGAGCAGGGCGACCTGGTGGCGGTGATGGTTTACCTGGCCGAGAGCGACGAATTGCAACCGAAGAAAGTCTTTTTTGCTTCCTGACCCATGCAGCATTTCACTTCCCTGGAGCCGCTGCACTTGCAGGGGGCATGGGTGACGATTGGCGCTTTCGATGGCGTGCATCGGGGGCACCAGGCCCTCTTGCGAGATTTTGTGGCCGAGGCGCGGGCCCATCGCGCGCCCGCGGTGGTGGTCACGTTTTTTCCGCATCCTGCTGAGGTGCTGGGCAATCGCCCCAACCCTTTCTACCTTTCGACCCCTGAAGAAAAGGCTGCCCGCATTGCCCGTTTGGGGGTTGATGTACTCGTCACGCACCCTTTCAACCGCCAGATCGCGCAGCGCAGCGCGCGCGAGTTCATGGAAGACCTACACGCCCACCTGGGGCTTCGTCGGCTCTGGGTGGGTTATGATTTTGCCTTAGGCCGCAATCGGGAAGGCGACATTCCCACCCTGCGGCGGCTGGGCAAGGCCCTGGGGTACACTTTGCACGTCGTCGCAGCCTATCGGCTGGATGGCGAAGTGGTTTCCTCAACCCGCATTCGGAAAGCCCTGGCGCGCGGTGAGGTGGAAGTGGCCGCGCGCTTGCTGGGGCGGCCTTATGCTGTGCCGGGCGAGGTGGTGCAGGGCGATGGGCGCGGGCGGCATTTGGGCTTCCCCACGGCGAACCTGGCTGTTTGGCCGCGGCGCATGATGCCCGCCGCAGGGGTGTATGCCTGCTGGGCTGAAACGCCTGCTGGGGTGTATCCGGCGGTGATCAACCTGGGGGTGCGCCCGACCTTCGAGCGTCGTCCGGCTGCTCCCCGGCTGGAGGCCCATCTGCTCGATTTTTCTGGCGACCTCTATGGGCAGACGGTGACCGTGCATTTCATGCGGCGCTTGCGTTCCGAACAGCGTTTCCCCTCAGCCGAGGCATTGGCGGCGCAGATCGCGCGCGATGTGGCCGCGGCCCGGGAAGCCCTGCGGGCGATGCCCTGGCCGCCCGGCGAGGCGGTGCCTGCCGATGCCCCAATGGCCGCGCTCTCAGATGGCGACGCCATCAGGAAGTGAGACGCTCATGCGCGTTTATTTGCTTTCCCCCCGCCGCTATGCCCCTGAAGTCATTGCTGTGGCTTTTGCCAAGGCTTCCCGCTCGCCGCAGCCGCTGGATGCCACGGCTGAGGAACTCAGCGAAGCGGCCAGCGCCCGCTTTCACGAAAAATGGGTCATTGGTTACGGCCATGCCTCGGTGGCCGAGCATGCAGTGCTGCATATTGCCATCGAAGGGCTCTCGCGCCTGGCTACCGAGGTGGTGGAATCGCACCGCCTGGCTTCCTACACCGAAAAATCCAGCCGCTACCAGCCTTTTGGCCCTGAAGATTTCGTGACGCCGCCGGAACTGGAAGCCCGCCCCGACCTGACGGCGCGTTATCGGAACACCGTACAGGCGCTCTTCGCGGCCTATCACCGCTGCATGGCAAACGCCCGCGCCGAAATCGCCCGCCGCCACCCGCCCGCCCCAGGCGAAAACCCCGCTCGCTGGGATGCCCGCTACCGCTCCCGTTATGCCGATGTGTGCCGTTTTCTGCTGCCTGCGGCTTCGCAGGTAACCCTGGGCATGACCATCAACGCCCGCGCCCTGGCGCATAGCCTCCGCAAGATGCTCTCGCACCCCCTGTCCGAGGTGCGGCAACTGGGCGCGGTGCTGCAAGGCGTGGCCGAGGCTGAAACCCCTACCCTGGTGCGCCATGTGGCTCCTGTGGCTGGCTGGCAGCAGGCGCGAGAGGCTTTGCAAACGCACACTGCGGCGTTTCGGGGCGGCGGCACCTATGCCGAGGATTGGTGTCACCTGGTCGCCTGGGACCGGGGTGCAGAAGCACGCGTGTTGGCCGCTGCACTTTTTCGCCACGGTAGCCGCCCTTACGTCGATTATCTCAACTATGCCCGGGGGCTTTCGCCCGATGACCGGCGCGCCCTGGCAACCGAGTTGTTGGGCGCATTGGATTTCCGAGACATTCCCCCGCGAGCGCTGGAATACGCGGCGTTTACTTTCGACCTGGTGATGGACCAGGGGGCATATTACGAATTCAAGCGCCACCGCATGATGAGCCAGACCCCCCAGCCGTTGACGGCGCGCCTGGGCTATGCGGTGCCGCGGCTGGTGACCGAAATCGGGATGGAAGGCGACTATCGGGCGGCGATGGAAGCCGCAGCCGAGACCTACGAGGCTCTCGCTGCCTGGAACCCCGAGGTCGCGGCGTATGTGGTGCCCAACGCTTTCAACCGTCGGGTGTTGGCTTCTTTCAACCTGCGGGAAGCCTTTCACTTCTTGCGCCTGCGCACCGCGCCGAATGCGCATTTTTCCATCCGGCGGGTGGCGTGGCGCATGGCCGAGGAGATCGGCGCTGTCGCGCCTGCGTTGGCGGCTTTCCTGGCTTTGCCAGAAGGCGAAAACTGGCAGATGGTAGAGCGGGACTATTTCACGGCGGTGCAGTGAGCCGCTGGGTTAGTGGCGTCGCAGCAGCCATGCCAGCACGCCGAAAATGGCTCCTGCCGCTGCGCCGGCCAGCAGCGCGGTGGGGGTGTCGAGCAGGGTGGTGACGCTGCCTTGCACGTGTTGGGCCAACAGAATCTTGGTTTCGATGCGCGGGGCTTCTACCTGGCGAGCGGCGATGAACATTGCCCCGATGCTTTCATCGGAACGCACTTCTCGGGCTGCAAGGGCGCTGACCATGCTGTCGTTGAGTGTGGCGTTGCGGGCGCGCAGCAGGCCAATGGCGGTTTCGCGGCATTGCACATCACCGGCGCTCATTTTTCCGATGGCGCATTCTTCCAGGGTTGCCTCTTGAGCGACGAGGTGCTGCACGGCGGTTTGTTGCAGGTGGGCGGTTTCCTGAATTTCTTCGCTTGTAGGGGTTGTGGGGGAATTGGTATCGGGCATGTTGGTCTCCTGGGAAGGCAAAAAAGATTTCGTATAGCCATGTTAGTGCAAAGGCTTTCGGTTGGCTGAAGCCGAGCGAAGGAGCGGCAAGGTCTAAAGAGAAAGCCCGCCCCGCCGCTGTCGGTGCAGTGGAGGAACGGGCTGAAGCCGCGAAGGGGAAACGCGTTCGGCTGCGGGTCAGGCGCGCCGCCGCCCGCCTTTGAGGGTTTTTTGCAGGGCGGCCAGGGCTTCCCAATCGCCTTTGGCAGCCAGCGCGGCCTGTTCGGGCCAGGTTTCCGGGTTGCTGATGCGGGCGAAACCTGCGGCATCGAGCACCGCTTGCAATTCTTCGGGTGTTTTGGCGGCTAAATCAGCAAAAGTGCGGATACCGGCTGCTTTGAGGGCGGCCTCGATTTTGGGGCCGATGCCCTCGATCTTCCTCAGGTCATCTTCCGATGCAGGCTTGGAGGCCGCTTTGGGGGCAGGGGCCTCTTCGGCGTGGTGATGAGGAATGGTGGGCGAGGGCGCGGGGTGGTAGGCTTCCTTGACTGCTGGGCCGACGTCGTAGAGCGACAACACGAAGAGGAAGAAGAAAATGACCAGCAGAGCGCCGAAAAACCACCAGAATGCGGTCATATCCATGATGAAGCCTCCTTGGTGAGATTGGAACGCG
>CAYYRG010000018.1:0-14911 GCA_964474015.1 uncultured Anaerolineaceae bacterium
TGGAAACCGAATTCGTGCGCTTCCCCGGCGAGCCGCACGGCCTTTCGCGCGTCGGACGCACCGACAAGCGCATCGCCCGGCTGGAACATATTGCCGGCTGGTTTGAAAAGCATCTCTAACCCGCCTTGTGCCGTTCTCTGGAATTCAAAAAGCCGCCCCGATGTGCTCGGGGCGGCTCTATCTTTCCCTTCCAGCCAAAAAATCAGCCCAGTTCCGGTTCAATCAGGCCATAAGTGCCGTCGCGTCGGCGGTAAAGCACATTGATGCTGTCGGTCTCGGCATTGTAGAACACGAAGAAACTATGGCCCAGCAGTTCCATTTGCTCAATGGCTTCGTGCTCGTCCATCGGGATGAGGGCAAAGCGCTTGCGGCGGGCGATGATGGGCTCCTCGGGGGCGGCTTCTTCCTCTTCTGCCCAGGCAGCGGCAGGCTCTTCGCCGCGATCGCGATAATGGCGACCTTTGTAACGGCGAATGCGCCTCTGCATGTTGTCCAGCGCTGCGTTGAGCGCCGTGAGGATGTCGTCCGCCCGCTCTTCCGCCCGCAAGATGAAGCGCTTGCCCCGCACGGTAATCTGCGCGACGTAGCGGTCTTGCGCATTCCGTGCCGATGGCTCGTGCTTCAAATCCACCCGCATCGATTGAATGCTCTGGATGTAGCGGGCAAGTTTGGGGACTTTCTTCTCCACCTGTTCCCGCAACCGGTCGGTGAGTTCCAGGTTCTTGGTGTAAATTTGCAGCTCGGCGCTCATAGAACCTCCTTGTCATCTGCCGAAGAAACGCGGGCATTGTTACTTCTATATTAGCACAAGTTAGTTAAAGCAGCGTAAACAAAGCCCCGAAGGGGGGAAACCTTCGGGGCAAAGGAACAGCCGGAGGGGCTTCATGCTTCTTCAGGGCGGGTGTACTCGCCTTCCTTGACCAGTTGGGGGCCGGTGGGGGTGTCTTCGTAGATGAAGTACTTCAACTGAATGGGCACCACCTTGGCCAACATGCCCTGCGCCGGGCAGTAGCGGATGGCCGAGAGTTCGATGGAACGCACGACGGCCTTTTCGTCCACGTTTTTGCCGGTCACATGGTATTCGATGGTGATGTGCGTAAACACCTTAGGGTGCTGGTCGGCGCGCTCGGCATGGCCTTTCACCTCGAAAGCGGTGACTTCCTGCCGTTTTTTGCGCAAAATGGAAATCACATCCATCGCCGTGCAGCCCAACAGCGAGACGAGCATCAGCTCCATCGGCTGGAAGCCCCGCTCATCCCCGCCCACGGCAGGCACGGTGTCGAGAATGACATGGAAGTTGGAATAACTGGCCGTGGCATCGAAGGTCATGCGCTGCAAAAGCGTTACTTTGGCATCCATTTTCACTTCTCCAAAAGGGGGGTCACGAACTTTTCCAGCATTTTGCGGCTGATTGCGCCCACCCACATCAGGCGCACCGTGCCTTCGCGGTCCACGACGTAGGAGGCCGGAAGGTGGGTTTGGTGAAAAGCCGTCATGGCTTGCTCTTGCGGGTCGGGCGCGATGAGGAAGGCAAGGTGCCAATCGTGCTTTTTCAGGAAGTCCCGAATTTCGAAGGGATATTCATGGGCCGCAATAGCAATCAGCACCAGCCCTTCATCGGCATGGGCGCGGTAATAGGCGTCGAGGGTGGGCATTTCGTCACGGCAGGGCGGGCACCATGTGGCCCAGTTGTTGACCAACACCACCTGCCCCCGAAAGTCGCTGAGGGCGATTTTCTGGCCGTCCAAAGTGGTGAGGTGCAGATCGGGGGCAGGGAAGTCCACACTCAGCGGCACGGCTGAAGGCTCGTCGGCTTCCAGGTGACGGGGCAGGTAAAGGGCTGCTGCCACGCCGCCCGCCACCAGCAGAAGACCAGCCAATGCTCCCAACAACGCCTTCCAACGCGCCGGCACCGCGCCACCTCGCCACTCAGTGATGATGGCCGCCCACCGCCCGGTGGATACGGCGCATATCGGCCTGCAAGGTGCCCGCCAGGTAAGCGCGCACAACTTCCTCGACGGTGCCCCTGGCAGGGATGACTTCCAGCCCCAGGGTACGCGCCCATTCGTAGGCCGGGCGTCCCATGCCGCCGACAATCAACACCTGACAATCACGAATGGGCTCGAAGAAATGCTGCCCGCCGCGCCCCATGCCGGGAGCGTGATGATGGTCATCATGCCCTTGCCCGTGGTCGTGGCTATGGTGAGGCTTGGCGCGTCGCTCACGGGCCACAATTTGCCCCTCTTCCACAGTAAAGACCTCATACCAGGGTGTTTCCCCAAAGTGGGGGCTTAAATGCTCGCCGTCAGGCGTTGCAACTGCAATCTTGAGGGTTGCCATGCGTTCCTCCGGTAAAAAAACACCTCCTCCCGCCGCAGCGAGGGGAGGTGGGATAGGCTCAGCGCAGCCCTAACAGGCGATCGATTTTGGCGCGGTTGAAGCCAACCACAATCTTGCCGCCAATATCCAACACCGGCACACCGCTTTGCCCACTGCGGCGCACCATGTCGCGCGCCGCCGCGCGGTCGCGGGAGACATCCACATCTTTGAACGGCACCCCGCGCGCCCGCAGATAGCGCTTGGCCGCACGACAATGCGGGCAGGTGGGCGTGGTAAAGATGATCACCCGCGGATATTTTTTCTTTTCCGCAGCCATGGCACCTCCTTGCAGGAAGCCGCCGTGCGGGGAACGCCTCAGAAGGTTACATCCCCAGCACGCGGCGGATTTCAGCAACAAAGTGCTCTTCCGGCACCGCACCAACCACGGTACCCTTGTGGTGGTTGATGTCGGTATGCGGCACGCCGCTCACGCCATATTCGTTGGAAAGCTCGTTGAATTCCATCGCCTCGATCATATCGGCCACCACTTTGTCGCTTTCCAGCGCCATGCGGTGGGTAAGGGTCACGGCGCGCGGGCAGTAGGGGCAGGTAGGCGTCACAAACACCTGCAAATGCACCGGCTCACTCAGGCTCTTGAGGAACTCGCGCGTTTCCGGCTTCAGGCCAGAGTCACGCTCCGAAACGGTCATGATATCCTGAATCAGCGAGCTGAATTCGTGGCCGGAAGGAATGCCGAAGTAGCGAATACCGAAGTTCTTGATTTCGCCATTATCGTAAGCCGCCACAATTGTTGCGGGGGTCTTGTCAACACCGTAAGCCTGAGCCTTGTCGGCGTCGGCTTCGATGTCATAAACTTCCAGGTGCAACTTGTCGGAAAGCGGGGCGATCTCTTCCAGCAATTGTTTGGTTTCTTCGCAATACATGCAGTCGCTGCGGGTGGTGGTGAAATGCACCAGGGCCACATCCTGCTTCATCGAAGAAAACACATCGCGGACCTGTTCCACGATTTGGTCGTCCAACAAACGTTCAGCCATCTTTCAAAGCCTCCACGGGAAATAGGGTCAAATAAGAAAACAACTTTTTGCCCCTGGGCAAAAAGCGGCTCCATTTTACCACAGGGCAGGGAAAAATCATACATTTGTCATACAAATTCGGGCACTCCCCAATTTGCCCGCAAAAAGTATACTCCAAAGCGGGCCGCGCAGGGGGCACGGCGGCGAGTTTTTAGAAAACTCTAACAAACGCGAGGGAGAGGGCAAGTCCACGGCACGAGTGCACCGCGGGGCATCAACACCCTGCGAGGCGCTGCCTTGTGCCCAATGCCTTGCCCTTGTTCTTAGGGTAAGTCGCGACATGCAACGACAGTCGGCACACAAAGCACACTCCACCACCCCGCTGGCAGCGTCTGCATGCAGCAGGCAATAACCGTCGAGCGAACGACGGGAGCCTCAATTTTCAGATAAAGTGCCCCCGCACTTTGGGCTACGAGAGCTTCAGCACCACTTCTTCAGCCTCAAAACCCATTTTGCGGTGTGCACCATCGCAAAATGGCTTGTTGGCCGAGTGGCCACAGCGGCACAGGGCGATCACTTTGCCTTCGGCTGTATGCTCCTGCCCTTCAGCATCGGTATAAGTCACCGGCCCAGGGATGAGATAAGGGCCGTTCTTCGTGGCTTTGATTTCCATCGTATTTTCCTCCTTGAAAACTGTGAACATCTTTGCTTCAACAAGCAAGCCAACCTCTCGCACGGCGGGCGTTGCAGCCCCTCTGCGAGGGGGTAACCTTCCTGTTTTACGCCTTCACCAGATAGTTGCGCATCATCCCCATGTCTTCGTGCTCCAGGTTGTGGCAGTGGTAGAGGAAAAGGCCCTCGAAATCCTGGAATTTGAGGAGGATATCCACCCGCTCGCCGGGCATCACTAAGACGGTATCGTGCCAGCCCGCGTCCACAAAGCCGGGGGCGAGGGTGTCCCACAAAGCGCGCCAGCGGGAATCCACGGTGCGGCGCAAAATCTGGAATTGCAGGTCATGCACGTGCATGGGATGGGGAATGCTCATCCCGCCGCCCATCATGCCGCCGCCGGCCGGTTGGTTGATGAACGACCAGACTTCCAGGTCGCCTAACCGCACCACCTCGTCGGGGGCCACAGCCGTCATCTGGAAAGTGCGCCCGTTGATTGTCCAGCCCCGCCCCATGCTCATGGCTAAGGTGAACGTGCGGGGGGAAGCCGCGTTGGCGGCATCTTGCTCGCGATAAGGCGTGATGGTGCTCAGGCGGTCGGGCAAGCGAGCATCAGATTTGGCCTTCTGAGTGACTTCCACCGTGAACACGGGGAAAGTGCTCTGCCCACCGGGCGCGCCGTGGGTCAGGCTCAGCATCCGCCGGCGGGTGCCCACCGGCACCTGAGAGAAATCGACCCACAATTCCACGCGCTGGGCCGGGGCCAGGGTCACAAACGCTTTCTGGATGGGCTTCTCCAGCAAGCCGCCATCGGTGCCAATGACCGTCAACGGGGTGCCGTCTTCCCAGGCCAGTTTGTAGATGCGGGCGTTCGAGCCGTTGAGCAAACGCAGCCGGTAGGGGCGGGTGCCCACGGGCAGCACGAAGTTAGGCTGGCCATTCACCAGCATGGTATTTCCCAAAAAGCCCGTCATCTGCTCCATGCGGCCATTTTGCAAATACACCAGCTGGTTGTTGCTGTCGAAACGGCGGTCCTGCAGCACGAGGGGAATATCATACTCGCCAGAAGGCAGCCCCAACGCCTGCTCTTCATCGTCGGAAACGATGAACAACCCCGCCATGCCGCGATACACCTCCGGCCCGGTACGGCCGTGGGGATGGGGGTGATACCAGTAAGTGCCGGCGCGATCGCGGACGGTGAAATCGTAGGTGTAAGTCTGGCCCTTGGGAATCACAAAGCGGGGGTGCCCATCGTCCTTTTCGGGCACGTGCAGGCCGTGCCAGTGGACGATGGAGGTTTCAGGGAGGTCGTGACTGAAGCGCACCCGCACGCGCTGGCCGCGCTTCAAATGGAAAATGGGGCCGAGATAAGTGTTGGGTATCACCTGGAGCGCTTCTTTGGAGCCCTCCACCACCTGCCCCTGGAAGCGCCACACCTGGGTGGGTTTGCCGGGGAAGATGGCTACCTCGTCAGGGGCAGCACGCAGGGCAACATCCAGATCCGGCGTGCCGCTGAGGGTAGGCTGGGTTGAGGGGAAAGGCGTTCCCTGGGGGGCGGTATTGCTGCTGCGCAGGCGGCTCCACAAGGCGCCTCCTGCGGCTGCGGTGACGGTGCCCACGCCAATGAGTTTGAGAAAATCGCGACGGGTCAGTTTAGGCATAAGAAATCCTTTCTGTGAAAAGCACGGCTGTTATCACGGGGGCGGCCTCCGTGGAAGTGGAAGCCGCCTTTAAGTGTGGCTTGCTTACAGCGCCGCGCGCCGCAGCAATTGAGCGTTGACGGCCACGACCACCGTGCTGAGGGACATCAGCAAAGCGCCGACGGCGGGCGACAGACTGATGCCGATGGGAGCCAGCACCCCTGCCGCCAGCGGCAGCGCCACAATGTTGTAACCTGCTGCCCACCAGAGGTTCTGAACCATTTTACGATAACTTGCCCGACTGAGGGCGATGATCTTGACCACATCCAGCGGATTGCTACGCACCAAAATGATGCCCGCCGATTCGATGGCCACATCGGTGCCCCCGCCAATGGCAATGCCGACGTCGGCCCGCGTGAGAGCGGGGGCATCGTTGACGCCATCACCGACCATCGCCACCCGCTTGCCCTGCGCCTGAAGTTCGGCTACCTTTCGGTCTTTGTGCTCAGGGAGCACCTCAGCAAAGACCATGTCAATGCCCAGGGTTTCCGCCACCGCACGGGCAACGTCCCAGCTATCGCCGGTGAGCATGGCCACTTCCACGCCCATGGCGTGCAGGCGCTCGACGGCAGGGCGGCTTTCCGGACGAATCACATCGGCCACCGCAAAAGCAGCCAGCACCTTGCCCTGGCGGGCGAGGTAAATGACCGACTGACCACGCTGCCCGGCCTGCGTCGCGAAATCGTCCAACGCGGGGGGCAGCGTCAGCCCTAACATTTCCAGCAACCGCGGGCCGCCCACATACACCGTTTGTCCCTCGACCGTGGCGCGTACGCCGCGCCCCTTGATGGCCTCGAACCCCGATACCTGCGGCAACACCAGGCCGCGTTCTTCGGCAGCCCGCCGCACGGCCTGAGCAATCAAATGCTCGGAATCGCCCTCCACCGCTGCCGCGAGCGCCAGGGCAGCGTTTTCGTCGCGCTCACTATCATCCAGCGCCACGCCCACCACCCCAAACTTGCCTTCGGTGAGCGTGCCCGTTTTGTCGAAAATCACGACGTCAATTTCGCGCGCCGCTTCCAGCGCGAGGCGATCGCGAATGAGAATGCCGTTCTGAGCGCCCAACGCGGTGGTAATGGCCACCACCAGCGGCACAGCCAGTCCCAAAGCATGGGGGCAGGCTATCACCAGCACGGTCACGACCCGTTTGAGCACATCAACATTGAAGCCGACGGCCAGGGTCCAGGCAACCGCGGTCACGATGGCCGTGCCCAGGGCGATGTAAAACAGCCAGCCTGCAGCCCGGTCGGCCAACAATTGCGTGCGCGACTTCGATTGCTGCGCCTGCTCGACCAGCCGCATGATGCCAGCCAATGCCGTCTGGTCACCCACCGCGGTCACCCGCACCCGCAGGCTGCCATCGCCGTTGATGGTGCCGGCAATCACCTTATCGCCGACGTCTTTCTTGACCGGGCGCGACTCGCCAGTGATCATGGCTTCGCTAACCTGGGAATGCCCTTCCACCACCTCGCCGTCGGCAGGAATGCTGGCGCCAGGGCGCACGAGCACGATGTCGCCGGTCTTCAGCGTGCTGGTGGGGACGGTTTCGGTGCTGCCATCGGGCAACAGCCGTTCAGCAGTATCGGGCATCAACTTGGCGAGTTCATCCAACGCGCCCGAGGCCTGGCGAATGCTACGCATTTCCATCCAGTGCCCCAGGAGCATGACGTCGATCAGGGTCACGAGTTCCCAGAAAAAGCCTTCGCCGATGCCAGTAACCTGAGCAATCAGGCTATACACCAGTGCCACGGTGATGGCGAGGGAAATCAGGCTCATCATCCCCGGTTTGCGGTCGCGCACCTCGGGAATGGCCATTTTGAGGAAGGGGATGCCGCCATAGGCAAAGACCACGAGAGCAAAGAAGAAAGACACCCACTCGCTACCGGGGAAGGGGGGTGCGGTGAAGCCAAAGATGCGCTGCACGAAGGGGCTGTAAGCCAGCACCGGAAGGCTGAGGAGTAAACTGCCCCAGAAGCGGGTGCGGAACATGGCCTCGTGGCCACTGTGGTCCACACCGTGGCCCTGATGCCCTGCGTGGCTTTCGGGCTGAGGCGCGCCCCCGGCAGCCGGGTGGCTGTGGTGGGCGTGCTGCCCACCATCGGGAGGCGCGGCGCCGCCCGTAGAGGGGGCTGTATGCCCGCCGGGAATGTGTTTATGGGTCATGAGAGGATCCTTTCGGGAGGACGAACGAGGAAAACTGACGGTGCGACCAAATATGCCGCTTCTTGAGGATACCCTGCCAGCATGAACTTTCTTCGGGCAAAGCGTAAAGATTCGATGAAGATGCGCCCTATACTGCCACCGGCAGGGTGAAAGTAAAGGTGCTACCCTGCCCTTTGCCAGGGCTTTCGGCCCAAATGCGCCCGCCGTGGGCTTCCACCAGATGTTTGGCAATGGTCAGGCCGATGCCGGTGCCGCCGCCCATGCGCGAGCGAGACTTATCGACCCGATAAAACCGCTGGAAGATGTGCGGAAGATGCTCAGGGGGAATGCCCATCCCGGTATCGCTCACGACAATGGCCACTTCACTGCCGGCGCGGTAAGCACGCACGGTCACCTCGCCGCCGCGCGGCGTGTAATGCAGGGCATTTCCCAACAGGTTGGTAAGCACCTGAAGCATACGATCGCGGTCGACCATCACCCGCGGTAGGCGGTCGTCGAGGGCGACATGCAGCGCCACACCTTTTTCGCCAAACTGTGGCTCCAAACGCCGAACGGCGGTTTCGACCAGAGCCCGCACCGTCAACGGGCGAAGATGCAGTTCATACGCTCCGGCTTCCACCCGCGAGAGCTCTTGCAAGTCGTCAATCAGGCGGCTCATGCGGTTGGCTTCCTGGCAAATGAGCAGGTAAGTTTCCCGTTCTGGCGGCAACACCCCGTCGACGAGCCCTTCGAGATAGCCCTTGATGGTGGTGAGGGGGGTGCGCAGTTCATGGGCCACATCGCCAATCAAGGCCCGGCGGCGCTCTTCGCTGTGCGCCAGACGCTCGGCCATCAGGTTGAAGTGCAAGGCAAGTTCGGTCAGTTCATCGGGGTATTCCGAGGAACCAAACACCGGCACGCGTTCCTGATAATGGCCCTCGGCAATGTATTGGGTCACCCGCGCCATCGCCTGCAAAGGGCGGGCGATTTTGAAAGTGACGAAAATGCTCACCGCCACGGCGGCCAGCACAGCACCCACCAGCGACCAAACCAGCGCCTGGTCCAGAGCGCGGTGAAAACTGGTATAAAGGTCAGCCTGCAGGTTGATGGTGATTTGTCCGCCGCTGGCGGCCTGGCGCACGGCCTCTTGCATGGTTTGAATGTGGTGGGCAAAAGCCGAAGGGGCCGCCCAGAGCACCACGGTGTGGGCCACCGCCGCTCCCGTCGCAATGACGACAAGGTAAGAGAGAAAGAGTTTCGGCCCCAACCGCCGCCACCCCAGCTTGCGCGGGGCGCGGGAAAGCCGCGCCGGTAGTTTCAGTTTCATGCCAGTTCATCCTCCAGACGATAGCCCACGCCGCGCACGGTCACAATCAGCCCTTCGCCGCCGGCGGCTTCCATTTTTTGACGAATGTGGCCGATGTGCACGTCGACCACGCGCTGTTCGCCATAGAAATTTTCCCCCCACACATGGGTAATCAACTGCTCTCGGCTGAGTACCATGCCGGGATAACGCGCCAGGGCCATCAGCAAGTCAAATTCGGTCGGCGTGAGATGCACCGGCTTGCCGTCAAGGGTGACTTCCCGCCGCCCCTGATCCAGCCGCAGGCGGCGCAGCACCAACACGCTGCCAGGCAGGGGACCGGCTTCCCGTTGAATGCGCCGCAGCGCAGCCTTGACCCGCGCCACCAGTTCACGGGGGCTGAACGGCTTGGGAACGTAATCGTCAGCGCCTAACGTCAACCCCACAATGCGGTCGGTTTCCTCGGTTTTGGCCGTGAGCAAAATCACATAAACGTCCGATTCTCGTCGCAATTGCGCCAGCACTTCCAACCCATCCATCCCCGGGAGCATGATATCCAGCACCACCAGGTCGGGGCGGTACGTGCGGGCGGCTTTCAACGCCGCCACGCCGTCGGTCGCCGTATAGACCTCATAGCCTTCCTGTTGCAGGTAAGCCTGCACCAGGCGCACGATGTTGGCCTCGTCATCGACCACGAGAATCTTTGCGGGGGTCATGGTTGCTGATATCTCCTTCCAACACGGCGAGCAGAAAGCCGCCCCCTCACCGGTACTTAATTGTACTATGCCCCGCGCCTGCCAGAGAAACCTTTGCAAAACCTTCACACAGGCTTTAAGGCCAGTTTACGTCTGCACGATATACTGCTTGTGAAACCCTTCTCAAAGGAGCCCTGCTATGAAAACCTTGCTCATTCTCGGCGCCGGCACCGGCGGCACCATGGTTGCCAACAAAATGGCGCAACACCTGGACCCCACCGAATGGCGCATCGTCATCGTTGACCGAGAGGAAACCCACTATTACCAGCCCGGTTTTCTCTTCATCCCCTTCGGATTGTACGCCCCCCGTGACGTCGTCAAGCCCAAACGCAACTTCCTGCCCCCGCAGGTCGAAGTGGTCTTTTCGGAAATCGAGGTCATCGAACCGGAAAAGAGCCGGGTGAAACTGCGCAAAGACAACCGCACCATCAACTACGACTACCTGGTGATTGCCACCGGCAGCCATATTCACCCCGAGGAAACCCCCGGCCTGGTCGACGGCGGCGGGTGGTTCGAAAACATCTTCCCCTTCTACACCCTGGAAGGCGCCACCAAACTGGCCCGCTTCCTCAAGTTCTGGAAAGGCGGGCGGCTGGTGCTGAACGTGGCCGAAATGCCTATCAAATGCCCGGTCGCACCCCTGGAATTTCTCTTCCTGGCCGACTGGTTCTTCCACGAGCGGGGCATCCGCGACAAGGTGGAGATCGTCTACGCTACGCCGTTGCCCGGCGCATTCACCAAGCCGCGTGCAGCCGCCATTTTGGGCAACATGCTGGAAGAAAAAGGCGTGCTGCTGGAACCCGACTTCAACCTGATGGAAGTCGACGCCGGCAAGCAGGTCATCCGTTCTTACGACGAGCGCGAAATCGCTTACGACCTGCTGGTGACCATCCCCACCCACATGGGCTCGGATGCGATTGCCCGCTCGAACATGGGCGACGAACTGCACTTCGTGCCTACCGACAAGCACACCCTGCGGAGCCGCGACTGGGAAAACATCTTCGTCATCGGCGACGCGACCAACGTGCCCACCTCCAAGGCTGGCTCGGTCGCCCACTTTATGCTCGACGTGGTCATCGACAACCTGCTCCGCAGCATGGAAGGCCTTGAGCCGCAGCCCAAATTCGACGGCCATGCCAACTGCTTCATCGAATCGGGCTTCGAAAAGGGCGTGCTCATCGACTTCAACTACGAAGTCGAGCCCCTGCCCGGCAAATACCCCCTGCCCGGTTTCGGCCCCTTCTCGCTGTTGCAGCAATCTTACGCCAACCATTGGGGCAAAATGCTCTTCCGCTGGATGTACTGGAACATCTTGCTGAAAGGCGGCGAGATGCCCTTCGAATCGCAGATGAGCATGGCCGGCAAGTGGGTATAGGAGACTTCCCATGACTGCAACCGCCCTCTCTCAAGAGCAACTCAGCCTGCTGCTGGAACGCCTGGACCGCATCGAGGCGCATCTGGCTGAGCAGCGCCGCCGCCAGGAAGAACTGGACGAGCTCAAACGCGACCTGATTCCCATCGGCAATCAGATGGTCAAAATCAGCATCGACGAACTGGCTGAAATCGGCTCCGACTTCAGCACCGAAGACCTGTTCTTCTTGCTCAAGCGCCTGCTGCGCGACATCCATTTGCTGCTCAAAATGCTCGACCAGTTGGAATCGGCCATGGGGCTGGCCGACGAACTCAACCGCCTCAGCAAGCCCATGTTCACCGCCGTGGTGCAGGAACTCGACCGCCTGGAGCGAGCCGGTTTCTTCACCCTGCTGAAGGCAGGATGGGTCGCCGTGCAAGAGCTCGCCGGGGCTTTCCAGCCAGACGACGTCGACACCTTCGCCCAAGAGGCTTCGGCGCTGCTCACAGCACTGAAAACCCAACCCGATGAAACGCCCTCTCTCTGGGGGCTTGCCCGCCAGATGCGCGATCCGCAAACCCGCCGTGGCCTGGCACGCGCCCTGGGGCTGCTGCAAGCCCTGGGCAGCGCCAAGCCTGCCCAAACCTCTCCCTCTTCTCCCCCTTCCCAAGGAGCGTAAACCATGATTTCTTTCGAAAATCTCCCGTTCAACGATGAAGGCTACCTGACCGACCCCGCAGCCTGGAACGAAGACCTCGCCAAAGCCCTGGCCGAAAAAGAAGGCATTACCCTCACCGAAAAGCACTGGGATATCATCCGCTTCTGCCGTGCCAAAGGGCTGGAAACCGGCAAAGCCCCTACCCTGCGCCAGATCTCCCAGGGCACCGGTGTTTCCACCAAAGAACTGTTCCAGCTCTTTCCCAAAGGCCCGGCCAAGAAAATTGCCAAAATCGCCGGCCTGGGCAAGCCTGAAGGGTGCGTGTAACTTCCCCCCACCCCAGGGGCCAGCCAGCCCCTGGGGCCCCTCGTGGAGGATTTCCCCATGACCGACGAACCGGAACGTAAAATTGCCTTTATTTGCTCCAAAGGCAACCTCGATATGGCCTACCCCGCGCTCATCATGGGCTGGGCAGCCCTCGGCAACGGCGTCGACGTCACCGTCTTTTTCACCTTTTGGGGCCTGGACCTGATCACCAAAAGCCGTGTAGACCATCTGCAAATTGCCCCGGTGGGCAACACCAGCATGAAAACCGGCATGATGGGCTTCCCCATCAATATGGGCATTCCCCAAATTCTCGGCGTGCTGCCGGGCATGACCGCCGTGGCCACCGCCCTGATGCGCAAGAAGATCGCCGAAGTGCATGTGCCGCCGGTACGCGAAATGGTCGAAATGCTGGCTGACGCTGGCGCGCATCTCTACGCCTGCAAAATGACGGTCGACATGATGGGCTTGAGCGAAGACGATTTCGTCGAAGGCCTTGAAGGTGTGGTCACCGCTGGCGAGTTCATCGACATGACCGAAGGTGCGCAGATCGTCTTCATTTAGCAAGTGAGTTAGGGTTGCTGGGCTGGGCTCTGCTTGCCCCGGCAGAATGCCCCTGGCCCAACTGCAGGCTGGCGTTTCTCGCCAGCCTGCAGTTCTTTCGGCAACCTTGTGAATGCCTCCGCACAGCAAAGATGGGGGAAAGGGCCTTCCCGGCCTGCCCGTGCGGCAGGTGCCCGCCAATGTTGTAGAATGCCGTAGAGGGTCTCATCCCCTCAGCCGCCTGCAGCGGCCTCTCCCTTCTTCCCTACGTAAGGAAGGGAAGAGATTGTGCCTGAGAACGCGCTTTTCCCCCGTGGGCGTGCTCCTGGCTGCCGCGACATCGCCCGCTTTTCGGCCATTCGCGTGTATAATGCCACTACCCCACGCTCGCGAGGGTGATGATGGATGCCGTAGAGGAAATCAAAAACCGCCTCGACATTGTCGATATCGTTTCCGAAACCGTGGACCTGCGCCGCACGGGCAAGAACTACATTGGCTTTTGCCCTTTCCACGATAACAAGCGCACGCCCGCGTTCGTGGTTTTCCCGGAAACCGGCACCTGGCGCTGCTTCGGCTGCAACGAAGGCGGCGACATCTTCACGTTCGTGATGAAGCGCGAAGGCTGGGATTTCCGCCAGGCCCTCGAGCACCTTGCCGAGCGCGCTGGGGTGACGTTGGAGCCGCGCCGCGCCGAAGACGCTGCCGCACGCGAGGCCCACCAGCGCCTTTACGACCTGATGGAAGAGGCCGTGGCCTTCTACCGCCACCACCTCCACACCCCGGCAGGCAAACTCGCCCTCGATTACCTCCACAAACGCGGCCTCACCGACGAGACCATCGAAACCTTTGGCCTGGGCTATGCGCCCAACGCCTGGGAGGCCGCGCGCGCCTATTTCAACGGCAAAGGCTACACCGACGACGACCTGCTCGCCATCGGCCTGCTTACCCGCCGCGACGATGGCCGCATTTACGACCGCTTCCGCCACCGGGTGATGTTCCCCATTCGCGACGCACGCGGCCGGGCAGTTGGCTTTGGCGCCCGCACCCTCGACCCCGAGGGCATCCCCAAGTACCTCAATTCGCCCCAGACCGAGATTTTCGACAAAAGCCGCCTGCTTTACGGGCTCGACAAGGCAGGCAAGGCCATCCGCCAGCGCGACCAGGTGGTCATCGTGGAAGGCTACATGGACGTCATCGGCCTTTACCAGGCCGGCTTCCCCAACGCGGTTTCGCCGATGGGCGTGGCCCTGAACGAAGGCCAGTTGCGCACCCTCAAGCGCTACACCCGCCACATGGTGCTGGCGCTTGACCCCGACGCGGCAGGCATTCGCGCCACCCTGCGCAGCATGGATGTCGCGCGCGAAGCCCTGCAGGAAGCCACCGGCTTTCGGCTGGAGCCACAGGGGCTGTTGCGCCAGGAAAGCCGTTTGAAGGCTGACCTGCGGGTGGCGCTGCTGCCCGAAGGGCAGGACCCCGATGAAATCGCTCTGGCCGACCCCGCCGCGTGGGAACGCATTCTCGCTTCGGCGCAGCCCATCATCCTTTTCGTGATGCACACCCTGGCCGCGGAAATGGATCTGGACGACCCGAAAGCCAAATCTGACCTCGCCGAGCAGGTGCTGCCGCTGATTTATGAAGTCGGCAACCCCATCGAACAGAAAACCTACCTGCAAAAACTTTCCGCCCTGCTGCAGGTTGATGAAGATACCCTTTTGGCGTGGCAACCGCCCAAACGCCGCCGCAGGCCGGTGCGCCGCCGCCCGCGCGCAGCAGCGCCCCCAGCAACCCAAAACGAGGCGGTCCAGCCCTCTGCCGCCGCATCACGCACCCCCGCACTGCTGGCCGACCTTTCTCGTCAGATACTGGGCCTGTTGCTGCGCGCACCTCATTTGCGCTTTCGCGCCGACCGCTGGCTGCGCGCCCACGAAATGCAGCCCTTGCGCGCCGCCGACTTTCCCGCCGCGCCCCATCGGCTGCTCTTCGAGGCCGTGCTCGCTGCCACCGAGCAGGAAGACCGCGAACCGCAAGACGACCTGGTGCTGCACCTGCCCGGCGAATTGCACGCGGAAGCCGAACGCTGCCTTGCGGCTACCGCCGATTTGAGCCCCGAGCA
>CAYYRG010000019.1:0-14806 GCA_964474015.1 uncultured Anaerolineaceae bacterium
TCCCAACTCTACACCATCCTGCAAGACCGCCAGTCCCACCCGCAGCCCGGCTCGTACACGGCCCGGCTGCTGGCCGAGGGCTTACCCCGCATCGCCCAGAAGGTGGGCGAGGAAGCCGCAGAGGTCATCGTCGCGGCGCTGGCGCAAGACGAGCAGCGGCTGACCGAAGAAATTGCCGACCTGGCCTACCATGTCCTCGTGCTCATGCTGGCCCGGGGCCTGACGCCGGAAGACGTCGCCGCCGAACTGGAACAGCGCCACCGATGAAAGTGCTGCTCTTCGACCTGGACGGCGTGCTGGTGCAGCCTCTTGGCTACCGGAAGGCCATCGAAGGAGTCTTCCAGTATTGCGTGGGCGCGTGGGGTTGGCCCCACCTGCCCCCACCCGGCGAAGACGTCATCGCCTTCTACGAGGCGCACAGCATCACCAGCGAATGGGATATGCTCCCCTTGCTCCTGGCTGCGGTGTGGGAGGCATGGGCTACCGCCTATGGCCCCCCGCCCGTCGGCGCGCTGGACACCGCTTACCCCGACCGGCCACCACCCCAGCCCGACTATCACACCCCGGCAGCGCGCCTGGCCCCTCACCTGCGCCCCGGGGCCTACCCTGCGGAAATCGCGCTCGCCCAACAGCGTCAGGGCGCCGACGTCGCCCCCTTCCCTCACCTGCGGGCAGCCCCTCACCTGCTGCACCGCCTGCTGGCAAACACCCGCGACGTCGCCCGCAACCGCACCACCCGCCTCTTTCAGCAATTTGCCCTCGGCAGCGCCGCCTTCGCTGCCGCCTACCGCCTGCCTGCCGAAATCGAGACCCCCTCCCTGCTGGAAGCCCACGACCGCCCTCTGCTGGAAGCCGCGGCGCGAGCCCGCCTGGAGACCGCGCTGGCAAGCGGCGAAGCCGTTGCGGCAGCCTACACCGCTCGTCCTTCCGCCCCCCCGCGCGGCGAGCCTCCTCGCCGCGGTTTCGCCCCCGAAGCCGAAATGGCCCTTACCGCTGCCGGCGTGCCTGCCCTGCCCCTCATCGGCTTTGGGCGGCTGGCCTGGTTGGCCGAGCAATACCACCTCCCTCCTGAGAAAGCCCTGCTCAAGCCCGCGCCGTTCCATGCCCTGGCGGCCATTTTCGCCGCCCTGCTCGGCGACGAGCGCGCCGCCCTGCAACGCGCCGCCGCCTGGCTGCTGGAAGACCGCCCCACCCTCGACGGCCTGCCGCCAGCGCTCACGCTCTATGGCTTCGAAGACAGCGCCGCAGGTCTGCGAGGCATGGCCGCAGCCGCCGCCACCCTGCAACAAGCTGGCATCACTGTCGCCTTCCGCCCCTTCGGCATCGCCACCCACCCCAACAAAAAAGCCGCACTCCGCCGTACAGGCGCTGTCATCGTGCCTTCCATCAACCACGCTCTCGCCAGGCTCTAAAACCCTCGCGCCCACACCTCAAACCTCAAAATTGGGGGTATAATCTTCCCAATCATGGAACGATTCTACCTGCGCTGCCGTCTTTTCCCGCGGGCTTCCCTCGGCTTCCTGCTTGCCATCTTCCTGCTTGCCACGCTGGCACAACCGGCGCGCGCGTGGGACATCTGGCTGGTCACCGACCACAATCGCGTGCTCGTCATCCGCGACGTCGAAACCAACCCCCATCAGGAATACCTGTTCACCCACGACGACGTTCCCGACGCGCACACCCGTTACGGCTATTTCGGCTTCGGCGACATTGGCTTTGCCCCCAATGGGCGGCTCTATGGCGTTTCCCTCAGCCTGGAGCAAAAATCGCACCTCTACCTCATCGACCCCGCTACCGGGCACCTCACCCAACTGTCCCCAACGTTTCCCTTCGAGTGGGGCAACGCCCTGGAATTCAACCCCCAAACCGGCACAGGCTTCACCGGCGGTGGGTTGGAAAGCTACATTCCCTACCGCTACTCCAAAGGCCTCTACACCTTCCAAAACGACGACCCCGCCACCGTCACCCTCTGGCACGACATGCGCCCCGACTACCCTCAGGGCGGCTATACCGCCGGATACACGTGGGCCAACGGTTACCTCTACGCCCTGTGGGGGCAAGGCAACTGGAACAACCATCAAACCTACCTGCTGCAAATCATCACCGATGCGGCAGGGAATTTCATCTCCTACAGCAACCTCGGCGCGGCTGAAACCCACGGCGCGCCAGAAGGCATCTACGGGATCGACAGCGACGGCGCCGCGCTCTACGCCATCTCGCCCACCACACTCTACCGGGTGACCATCCACAACGGCATCGCCTCTTACACCAAAGTGCTGGATTTCAGCCTCCTTTCGGGGGAAAGCGTCAGCGGCTCTACCTCGCCCATCGCCGACCTCTCGCTGACTATGAGCGCCACGCCCTCGCCGCAGCGTGACCAACCGGCGCAAATCACCATCACGGTGCACAACGCCGGGCCGGCCAATGCCGACGAAACCACCGCTCAGGTCATCCTGCCCGCCGCGCTCAACCTCACAGCAAACGCTGCCAGCCCCGGCACCTTCGACGCCGCCACGGGCATTTGGTCCCTCGGCACCCTGCCGGCCTCGCAAAGCGCCACCCTCACCCTCACCGTCCGCCCGCAAACCACGGGCGATTTCACCATCCAGGCCCAGATCACGCGCACCGGCCCTACCGACCCGGACAGCATCGCCTCGGTAGGTTTCGACACCGACGACTGGCACGACGGACAACCCGACGATGACGAAGCCACCCTGGCACTGCACGTGACGGCTGCGCCGTCGCCCACCCCCACCCCCACGGCCTCCCCCCACGGCGGGCTGCTGCTGCCGGTCACCGGCTTCCCCCACACCGCCACCGCCTTGCCCCACCAACAGCGCCCCTATCAGAACTTCCCCCTCACGCTGGAAATCCCCGCCCTGGGGCTGCGCGCGCCCATCCTCGGCGTCCCTCCAGGCCCCCACGGGTGGGACGTGCGCTGGCTGGGCAACGCGGTGGGCTGGCTGGAAGGCACCGCTTTCCCCACCTGGGCGGGCAACACCGTGCTCACCGGGCACGTTTGGAATGCAGACAACACCCCCGGGATCTTCATCGGCCTCAAACGTCTGCGCTTCGGCGACCGCATCCTCATCCATGCCTGGGGAGACACCTACACCTACGAAGTGCGGGAAAACCGCCTGCTGCGCCCCACCGACGCTTCCATCGCGCTGGAACACAAAACCCACGACTGGCTCACCTTGCTGACGTGCGAAGATTACATTCCCACAACCGGCGAGTATCGCTACCGTCGCATGGTGCGCGCTGTACTGACCAACGTCAAATAACCCCCTCCACCTCACCCACCGCCCTGCCGACGCGCCCGCAAGGGCGTTTTTTGTTTTTCAAAAGCGCCGCTTGACAAACTTCAGGAATTATGATACGATGTTTAGGATTTCACAAGGAGGACGCTATGCCTAAAATTCCAGCCACCTGCCCGCTCTGCGGCGGAAAACTCATCGTCACCGGCCTGCAATGCCAGTCGTGCGGCACCACCTTTCAAGGGCGCTTTGACACCCCCCGCAGCGGAAGCGCCTTCGACCGGTTGACCCCCGAACAACTCCACTTTTTGGAAGTGTTCATCCGCAACGAAGGCAAATTTTCGCGCATGGAAAAAGAAATGGGGCTTTCCTACCCCACGCTGCGCAACCGGCTGCGCGCCATCATCCGCACGATGGGCTACCAGCCGGAAAGCGATGCCAGGCCCACCCCGCGCCTCTCACCCGAAGACAAACAGCGCATCCTCGACGATTTAGAAGCAGGCCGCATCAGCACCGAAGAAGCCGTGCGCCTGCTCAAGGGCGAAGAAGCGTAGTTTTGCTCCCTTTCCCACCTTTCAAAGCAAGGAGGTCAAAGTGACCCTTCCCGATTTCGACGCCGAAGCCCTTGAAAAGAGCATCCGGCAAACCCTGCAAAACGCCCTGGCCAACGCCCCCTTCATCCGCGAGGAAATTCCCTGGGAAGAGGACGACACCGAGCCCCTCACCCTGAAGGCCACTGGGCCGCTGGCTGTGCAGGGAGCAGAGACCTCTACGGTGCGCGTGCGCGGCCTGGGCACCGCGCGACACGACCGCCCCCGCGCCTTCCACATCAACGGCCTGGCGCAGGTGCGGGTGCCGCGGTCGGCTCACGTCACCCTGGAGCACATCTCCGGCCCTGCACACGTCGGCGGCCTCAGTCGCGGCCAGGTGCAGATTGGGGAAATCCGCGGCCCGATCAAAGTCAGCGGCACCCAGGCGTGTGTGGGCGATCGCGTCCACGGCCCGGCAGACTTCAAGGACATCACCGAACGCATTGAGATCAAGAATATCCGCGGGGCTGTGTTCATTGCCCCCTGCCCCCCGCTGGTGCGGCTGGAAGACGTCCGGGGAGCCGTGCGCCTGAAGTGCCTCAACCCGGCTGGCAAACGCATCGTGGTGCACAGCACCCGCTCGGTGGTTATCGAAGTCCCCCCTAACACGGAAATCCAGGGCACCATCCGCAGCGTGGGCCAGGTGCAGGTTGACCTTGCGCAAGCCGCCACCCGCCAGGACGCCGAAGTTCACCTTTCCGCCAAGGACCCTGCGCGCGCCCTCACCGTCGAGATCACCGCGGGGAAGCAAGTTTACATCGGCCCCAACCCGCCGGAAATCAGCGAAAGCGCCATCGGCTGGGAACTGCTGGAAAAATTCCTCAACCTGTGGCGGGGGCAAGCCCCTCGAACAGAGCAGGCGGCTGCCGCTTCGGCGCCTTCCTCTTCGCCGCCGCAAGCCGCCCCCTCTACTGACGAGGCTTCCACCCCCGAGGAAACGCTGCGCCAGGCCCGCCAGCGCATCCTGCGCCTGCTCGCCGAGGGCAAAATCAGCCTCGCAGAAGCCGAGCGCCTGCTGGACGCCCTCGAAACATAGCCCTTTGACGCCTCCCCCGGAGCCCGCCCCATGGCCACAGCCCGCCTGTTTTTCATCGCCCTGAAAAAAGAACTGCACCTGATGCGCAGTTACGGCTTCAACACGTTGGCCCAATTTGGCACCATTGCCCTGTTCTTCGCGTTGCTCTACTTCGGCGCCCACGCCCTGGTGGGCAACCGCAGCAACTTCCAGGGCACCACCGAAGCCCTCATCCTCGGTTACTGGATCTGGGTCGGTCTGCTGACCGCCTTCAGTCAGTTCACCTGGACCATTACCACCTACGCCCAACAAGGGCTGCTGGAACAACTTTTCATGACGCCCTGGCAGTTACAAAAAATCATCGCCATTGAAGCCGCCGCTTCGTTCGTCGTCAACACCCTCATCAACCTGGGCATGTTGCTGTTCTTCATGTTGCTCACCGGGCGATGGCTGCACCTGGAACCCCTCACCACCTTCCTGCTCTACCTCACCACCCTGCTGCCTGCCTACGGCATCGGTTACACTCTGGCTGGCCTGGCGATGCGCTTCAAGAACATTCAAAGCGTCTTCAACATCGTGCAATTCATCGTCATCCCGTTGCAGGCGCTGCCGGTCAGTGCGCACCCCTGGCTCAACGTGCTACCCTTTGCCCAGGGTATGCACATGCTACTGGAACATGCCCGCCTTGGCACCCTGTGGTGGCAGTTCACCCCCACCCAATGGGCTGTTTTGCTGGCCCAGGCTGCGGGCTACCTTGCCCTGGGGTTGATGCTCTACCATCGCATGGAAACCGCGGCGCGAGAGCGCGGGCTGCTGGCACACTACTAAACCGCTTGCCACTCCATCCCGGTTCCGGCGGCCAGGGCGCCTACCGTGCTATAGTCCCCGCCTGCTCTTTTGTGTGGCTATACGAACTCCGGCCCAGGAAACTCGCCATGACCTCCTTTGCCCTTCAAGTCGCTCACCTCTCCAAAACCTACCCTGCCAAGCCCCCCGTGGAAGCCGTGCGCGATGTCTCTTTCCAAGTGGCCGAGGGCGAAATCGTCGCCCTGCTCGGCCCCAATGGAGCCGGCAAAACCACCACCGTGAAGTGCATCCTCAACCTGGTGCAACCCACCAGTGGCCAGGTACGGGTGTATGGCCACGACCATCACGACCTCACCCGCCTCTACCGCCATGTTGCCGCCGTATTGGAAGGCAACCGCAACATCTTCTGGCGACTTACCCCCTTCCAAAACCTGGAAGTCTTTGCCGCCTACGCCGGTGTGCCGCCCCGCCAGGCCCGGGAAAGCATCCGGCGGTGGCTGGCCTTTTTCCACCTCGAAGACTTCCACACCGAAGTGCGCCACCTTTCCCGCGGCAATCAGCAGAAAGTGGCTATCGCCAGCGCCCTGGTGCGCCAGACCCCGCTCATCATGCTCGATGAGCCGACCTTAGGGCTTGACGTGGAAGCCAAGCGCGAACTGGTGCCGATGATCCGCCGCCTGGCCCGCCAAGAAGGCAAGACTATTCTGCTGACCTCGCATCAGATGGATGTCGTCGAAGCCCTGGCCGACCGGGTCATCATCATTCAGGAAGGTCGGGTAATTGCAGAAGGCACCCCCGCCGAGTTGAAACGGCTTTTCGACGCCAAAACCTACCGGCTGGAAATCCGCCTGGCAGGGGAGCTTTCCCCAACCGTGCAAGCACGCTGGCGGCTGCAGGAAATCGAAACCGCCGCCGACCGCCAGGTTTTCAACGTGGTACTGACCGACCCTCAACGCATCTATCGCTTGCTCGACGATTTGGAAGCCACGGGGGCGGAACTGCTGGCCCTCCAGCCCGACATTCCCAACCTGGAAGAAGCCTACGTCCGGCTGGTACAGCGCAACGGGAACGGCCACCCTCCACAGGCCGAGATGGCTTCCCGCACTAAGGGGTGAAAAACGCCCACACCGCTTGAAAAAAGAGGGGACGGCCCTTTGTGCCGTTCCCTGTGGCGTTATGCTATCCCCCAGGCGTAGGCGCAGGGGTCAGCGTCGGCAGGGCGCGCATCCACGGCGGCAGGCTTTGGAAACGCTGCCACCAGCCCAACCCCTGCCCGCAGCGGGCACGGCTGACACCCGGCAACACCACCACGGTGGTGGGGGTAAACCGCCGCACCTGGTCTTCGAAGGTCTTCCAGGCTTGAGGGTTTTTGTCGGGCGATACGGTGGGCACCGCAATGGCCTGAAATTCACGGAAATCCACAGGCTGATCAGGAGGCGGCAGGTCCCGCTGCTCGGCATACAGCACCTGGCGGAAGCGCCCCCAGGAAGCCACGCTGGCCCAAAAAGGCTCACGGGCGGCCACCGGGATAAGCCCCATCCGCGCCAGCAGGCCGTAGAACGAGCCGCCTGGCCCGATTTCGCCGGTACAGGCATACAAGCCTGCCGGCAGGGGCGTGAGGGAAGGCGTTGCCGTGACGGTGGGATTGGCCGTCGCTGAAGGAAGCAGGGCTGCCGCGGTGGCAGGTGCGGCGGTTGGGGCCGCCGTAGGCGAAGGCAGGGGGGAAGGCGTTGAGGTAGGCGGTCGGGCCGTAGGGGGGACAAAGCGCGGTGCCTGCGTCGGCGCGGGGGTCAGCAACGCCCGCCCCAGGGCGACCGCGCCCATCCCCACACCACACCCCACCAAAAAGAGCAGCGCCATCGCCAGCCACCAGCGGCGGGAAAAGCCGCGGGGCGCGGGCGGTGCTGGGGGGGATGCCCGCCCTCCGGTGGGAGCAGCGGCTTCCCCCTCGGTTCCTGGTGAGGGCGCGGAAGCAGCGCTTCCCAGCCTTTCTGGCGGGGGCGGCAGCGCAACGGGCTGGGCTGCGGCCAGGGCTTCCGGCGGCAGCGGCTCGCCAATTTCTACCAGCAGCGCCGAGATGTTATCGGCACCGCCCGCCTGGTTGGCAAAGGCCACCAGGCGCTCGACTGCTTCCTGCGGCGTCCCTTCAGCGGTCAGGCGGGCAAGGTCTTCCGCCGAGGCGTAGCGAGTCAGCCCATCGGAGCAAAGCAGCACCCGGTCGCCCGGTTGCAACGTGCGGGTGAAAATATCGACCTCGGGCGCGGGGCGTCCGCCCAGGCTGCGGGTTAGCCGGTTGCGGATGCGAGATTTCCGCGCTTCTTCCGCCGAAATCACGCCTTCCCGCACCAGTTCTTCGCCGAGGTTGTGGTCGCGGGTGATCTGCTCAGCCACGCCGTGACGCAGCAAATAGGCGCGGCTATCGCCCACGTTGGCGACAAGGAGGGTGTGCCGCCACACCACGGCGGCAACCAGGGTGGTTGCCACCGGCCGCCCCACCGCCTCTTCCTGGCTATACGCATAAATCTCGCGGCTGGCTTCCTGAACAGCCTGCCTCAACCGAGCCGCGGGAGGCTCATCGGGACGATGGTAGTAAGCGTAGAGCACCTTCTGGACCGCGTAGCGGCTGGCGCGCTCGCCATAGGCCGCCCCGCCCACACCATCCGCGAGCACATAGAGGCAGCCGCTGGCGCGCAACGCGGGTTCGTCGGGCGGCTCAAACCAGCCAAGAAAATCCTCGTTGTGCGTGCGCTTCCGCCCAACATCGCTCGCCCCCGCGGAAGTCACGCGAAAAACCTCATTCATGGCACCTCCTCGGCGCTCGCGCCTGCCAGGGCATCCGGGCCCTGGGCTGCCGTCCCTACGGACGGTGGCGCCATTATACCAAAGCGCCCCACGCGCGCACGGCGCACCTGAGAGGTGCGCCGTGGCGAGGGTATTGTTTTGTTTTGTGTACCGCCGCAAGGGTCGCTTAGGGCAAGAGGGTTTGGATGAGTGCGGCTTCGGTGGCGATGGCGTTGCCGTTGGTGGCTAAAGTGTTGTTGCTGTTCTGGATCATCTGCGCCAGGCTGAGGGAACTGTCGCTAATCAGGTATTCGCTTTCCACGATGCGGTCGGCCATCACGCCGATTTGCAGTTCCGTCCAGAGGATGCGGTCGGCCATTTCGCCAATGCGGTCGGCCATTTCGCCGATGTCGTCGGAGAGCGCCAGGGTGGTGCCTTCCGAATTGTCGATGCGGGTGTTGATGTCGTCGGCGGTCACCATGATGGCCGCAGCATCTTGCTCGGTCTGGGAAGCAAGGGCAAGGAGGTCGGCTGCCCAGGCGTTCACCTCAGGGTTGCTTTCGCTGGCCTGAATCTGCGCGGCGTAGGCCTGGATGGCCTGCGAAGCGCTGACGATGTCGGCGGCCTGCTGGCCGATGGCCGTGGCCTGGGCCTGAATTTCGTCCCACGGATCGGTGGAAGGCACAAAGGAAGCCGCTGCGACCGGGCGGGCTACCGCGCCCACCACCAGGGCCAACACGAGGGAAGCGAGCAAAACGATTTTCTTCAACATGATTTTCTCTCCTTGAGGTCGCCCGCAGGCGAAGTTTTCGGTTTGGTGTGACGCTTATAAGACGGGCGCAGGAGAGAAAAGGTTACAACTTCCGCCCAGGAAAAGCAAAAATCCCTCGCAGGGAGGGATTTTCTCATCAGCATAAGGAAGGCCCACCGCCGCGGGATCATTCCCACGTGCGGGTATCACGAATGGGCGGGGCATCGGGGGGCAGTTCGGCCACACGGCGGACGCTCAGGCGGAATTTGATGGCCTCACGCGCCGCGGCTGCCAGACGGTCTTCCAGGTCGGCAGGGGCATCGGGGGCCACGATTTCGAGGGTGAGATGGTCTTTGTGCGCCTCGCGCGTGACCACGGCCTGCCAGCGCGCCACTTCGGGGAAACGCGCCATCAGCCCCCGCAGTTGCCGCGGGTGGAGGAACATGCCGCGCACTTTGACGGCATCGCCCACACGGCCAAGCCACCCCACCAGCCGGGGGGTGGTGCGCCCGCAGGAGCACGGCTCGGTTTTCAGCGCCGAAAGGTCGCCTGTGCCAAAGCGCACCAGGGCATATTCTTCGTGGAGCACGGTGACGACCACTTCGCCCACCTCGCCGACGGGCAGCGGCTGGCCGGTGTTGATGTCGCAGATCTGCACGATGACGTCTTCCGGCACGTGCCAGCCGTCTTCGGCTTCGCATTCGTAGCCCAAATTGCCGCACTCGGCGGTGCCGTAACCCTGCCGCACGGTGTGGACGCCGCGCGCCTGCAATTCGGCGCGCAGCGAAGGCGGCAGCGGCTCGGCGGTGACGAAGGCTTTTTCTACCTGCAACGGCAACCCCAAGGCATCAGCCTTGTCGAGCAGGGCCTTGAGGTAGGAAGGCAGCCCGATGTAGCCGTTCACGCCGAGAGCGTGCATTGCCTGCACCTGCTGTTCCTGATTGCCTACCCCGCCGGGGAGCACGGTGCAGCCCACCGCCCGCAGGCCCTCTTCGAACATCGCGCCCGCCGGCGTGAGGTGATAACCAAACGCGTTCAGCACCACATCGCCAGGGCGGAAGCCCGCGGCTTCCAGCGCCGATGCCCAGCGCCAGTAATCGGGGCGGTCGGCTTCCGGCTCGTAAATGGGGCCGGGAGATTGGAACACCCGCTTTAGCGCGCCGATTTCCACCGCCAGCAGGCCGCCAAAGGGCGGCTCTTGCGCCTGCAATTCAATCAAGTCGTCTTTCCGCAACACGGGGAGGCGGCTAAGGTCGTCTTCCGAGCGAATGTCAGCCGCGGTCAGCCCCGCGGCTTCCAAACGGCGGGCGAAAGCGGGGGCATGGGCGGCCAAATGGGCAATGAGGTCGGAAAGGTCTCGTGGCATGGTTCCCTCGACAAGCAGGGGGTCAGGAAAGCCAGCGTTTACGGCGCTTGTAATGCTTGACTTCCCGATACGACTTGCGCTTGCCCACTTCGGTGAGGCCGAGGTAAAACTCGCGCACGTCGGCGTTTTCTTTCAACTCGGCAGGCGTGCCTTCCAACACGATGCGGCCATTTTCCATGATATAAGCGTAATCGGCCACCTGCAAGGTAAGGTTGGCGTTCTGCTCCACCAGCAAAATGGTGGTGCCTTTTTCTTTGTTGATGCGCTGCACGATGTCAAAGATTTCCTGCACCAGCAGCGGCGCAAGCCCCAGCGAGGGTTCGTCCAGCAGCATCAGTTTGGGGTGCGCCATCAGGGCACGCCCAATGGCGAGCATTTGCTGCTCGCCGCCGGAAAGATACCCGGCCACCTGTTTGCGCCGCTCTTTCAGGCGCGGGAAGTAGGTGTAAACCATCTCGAGGTCAGTTGCCAGACTGCCGCGCTCATGGCGGGTATAGGCGCCGGCTATCAGGTTCTCTTCCACCGTCAGGTGCTCGAACACGCGGCGGCCTTCCATCACCTGAAAGATGCCCATCCGCACGATGTCTTCCGGGTCGCGGTTGTGGATGGGTTGCCCCATGAACTCGATGGAGCCATCGGTCACTTCGCCGTCTTCCGGTTTGAGCAACCCCGAAATGGCTTTCAGGGTGGTGGTCTTTCCCGCGCCATTGGCGCCTAACAGGCCAACGATTTTGCCATCGGGCACTTCGAGCGACATGCCTTTCAGCACGAGAATGACCTTGTTGTAAATGACTTCCACATTGTTGAGGCTGAGCATAACACCCTCGCTGGAAACCGCGCGGTAAAGGGCGCGGCCGTGGCTGGGGGAACTCCCCTCCCCGGCTTCTCCCCTCGGTGAGGGGAGAAGCCACAGGGGAAAACCTGCAACGCACCTGGGGAGAGGCTTACGGACGAAAGGCTACGGCGCTTCGATGTAGTCGGTGACGCGCGTCCACTTGCCGTTTTTCACCTCGTAGATACGCAGCGCTTTGCTGCCGCGATGGCTTTGCGGGGTGAAAGTGATGGGGGCGGTGACGCCGCCGGTGTCGAAGTTCTTGATGGTTTCCAGAGCGGCTTTGATGGCCTCGCCGCTGACGTCGCCCTTGGCGGCGGCGCGTTTGATGCCTTCGGCCATCACGGCCATCGTCCACCAACCCTGAACGTAGTGCACGCCCTTGGCTTCCAGGCTGGAGCCGTGGTCTTTCAGCCACTTGGCGGGCGCGTCGTGGCCAGGCACGGGGTCGCTGGGGGGCGTGAACGGAATCGTGCCATACACGCCTTCAGCGGCGTCGCCGGCCAGTTTGAGGAAGATTTCATCGGCGCACCAGTTCATGTTGATGAACTTGATCTTGCCCAGCAGGCCCTGGCTTTTGGCGTCTTTGATGAGCACTGCCGCGGGGCTGGAAACGGTATGCACGATGACGTAGTTCGCACCGAATTGCTGAATCTGGGCCAGTTCGGCAACGTAATCGGTCGCGCCCTTGGGCATCGCGAGGTGCATGAAGGCTACACCTTTGGAATCGGCATACGCCTTGGCGTCGGCCACCGGCGATTCGCCGAAGGGGCTGTCGTGGTGGATGAGCGCCACTTTGGGCATACCGTCGTGGCCGGAAGCCTTCCAGTCTTGAATGGCCCACTGGATGGCGATGATGGCCTGGTCGGAATAGGTCACGCCGATGAGGAAGTTGTAGGGCGCTTTGTTGATGTCTTTGACCAGGTTGGCGGAGTAGGAAGCCGACATGTAGGGGATTTTATCGGCGGCGATCTTCGAGCGCAGGGCTTCGGTATCGCCAGTGCCCCAGCCCATGAAGGCCACCACACCGTCATTGACATACTGCGAATAGAGTTGTTCGGCCTGGTCGACCTTGTAGGCGTAATCCGCCCATTCCAGGTCGATCTTGCGGCCGTCGATGCCGCCGTTGGCGTTCAGCCAGGCGACGTAGTCGCGCACGCCTTCGCTGTACGGAGTGCCGACGTCAGAGGTTGGGCCGCTGAGGTCGAAGAGGCCGCCGACCTTGATGGGGCCGGTCGAGGCGTTTTGGCTGCCGCCACCGCCGCAGGCGGCCAGCGCCACCGCAGCCAGTGCCACCACGGCAATCATGAGAAACCACTTACGCATGCTTCACCTCCTGAGTTGGTCGAGACGAACGAACGAGTGAAAGGGCGAAAGTCTTGTAGCAAATCGTTCCATCGCACCTCCTCAACATACCTAATAACTAAACGGCCACAACCGGAAGTAATCTTTGACGTCTTCCCACATCTTCTTCAAGCCCTCCGGCTCTAAAATCAAAAAGAGGATGATCACCAGGCCGAAGGTGGCTTCCTGAATGAAGGGCATAATGGTATTGATGGCCGGGAAGACTTTACGCAAGGCTCGGCCCGCGTTGGTCAACAGGGCAGGCAATAGGGTCATAAACGAGGCGCCGAACAGCGAGCCGGAAACCGAACCCATGCCACCAATGATGATCATCGCGAGGTAAAGCACCGAAACATCTAAGGTAAAGCGTTCCCAGGTCACGATGCTGCGATAGTGCGCCAGCAGCGCCCCCGAGACGCCTACAAAGAAGGAAGAAATTGCAAACGCCAGCAGTTTGTAGCGGAACAAGTTCACGCCCATGACCTCGGCGGCAATATCCTGGTCGCGAATGGCGATGAACGCTCGCCCGTAATGGGTGCGGAAAAGGTTGAGCGTGAGCAAAGCCGTAATGCCCACCAGCGCCCAGGCCAGCCAATAGAAGTTGAAATCGGCATTCATGCGCAGGCCAAAGAGGTGGGGGTCGGGCACCACTAAGGCTTCCACGCCGCCGGTCAAGCCCTTCCAGTGCGTCACCACCCAGAGGATGATTTCCTGCGCCGCCAAAGTGGCAATGGCCAAGTAAAGCCCCTTCAACCGCAGCGAGGGGATGCCAAAAACCGCCCCCACTGCCGCGGTGACGAAACTCGCCACCACAATCGAAAGATACCACGGCATGCCCAACCGCACCGTCAGCAAGCCCGCGGCATAGGCGCCCACCGCCATGAAGCCGCCCTGCCCCAGGCTGATTTGCCCGGTGTAGCCGGTGAGGATGTTCAAGCCAATCGCGCCAATGGTGGCAATGGCAATCTGGTTAGCCAGGGTGAGCGTGTACTTGTTGGCAAAGAAGGGGAACAGCAGAATGAAGATGATGAACAACACAATGCGAATTTTCTGCGCCGGGGTGCGCCGCAGCGCCATATCCGATTCATACGAGGTATGGAAAACACCAGAAACCATAACCGCCTACTCCTCTGCAGGGGAACGCCTTACAGGCTACACGCGCTCGATGATTTCCTGACCAAAGAGGCCATACGGCCGCACCATCAGGATGAGGATGAGCACGATGAAAGAAATGACCTGGTTCAACCCCATGCCGATGTAGCCGCCGACATAGGCTTCCAGCAGGCCGATGATCACCCCGCCCACAATCGCGCCGGGGATGGAATCGAGGCCGCCCAAAATCACCACGGGGAACACGCGCAGGCCAAAACCAGCCAGTTCCGGCCCCACGCCTACGATATTCGCCACCAGCGCGCCGCCGATGGCCGCCGTCATGGCCGCGATCGACCACGCCCACGCGAAAATGCGCTTCACACTGATGCCCATGCTCATCGCGGCCTGTTGGTCGTCGGCCACGGCGCGCATGGCAATGCCCTCCTTGGAGCGGGTGAAGAAGAGGTTGAACAAGAAAAGCATGACCCCCGCAATCACAATCGCCCAAAGGCGGTCAGCCCCTACCGTCGCGCCCAGCACATGCACCGGCTTGCTGGGAATGAAGGCCGGGAAAGCCCGCGGCTGGTTGCCCCAGATGGTGCTCACAATAGCCCGCAACAGGCTGCTCAGCCCAATAGTGGCCATGATGACCGAGATGATCGGCTCGCCGATCAACGGGCGCAGCACCAGCCGCTCGACAGCCACGCCCAGGCCAACCGCGACCAGCAGGGTCAGCACCAGCCCCACCGTCCACGGGAGCGAGAACTGCACTAACATGGAAAACATCACATACGCGCCGATGAGCAAAAACTCGCCCTGAGCGAAGTTGATGACATCGCTGGATTTGTAGATGAGCACAAAGCCCAACGCCGCTAACGCCAGAATGGCGCCGTTGGTCAGGCCGGTGAGGGTGAGTTGGATGAACAAATCCATGATTGGCCTCTCGGGGGGAATGCAAGTTGCAAGTTGCA
>CAYYRG010000020.1:0-14524 GCA_964474015.1 uncultured Anaerolineaceae bacterium
CCTGATGGGAAACGCTAAAATGATACCCGAAAGGGGGAATATTGTCCAGTTTTGGTGATTTATAAAGAAAACACAGCCCTGGAAAAGGGCTGTGTAGGGAAGGTGGATGCAAGATGACCTACTTCCTACCGCGCAGGCGCGGGTCCAGGATGTCACGAAGGGCGTCGCCCACCAGGTTCCACGCCAGTACGAAGAGCACTAAAGCCATGCCAGGGTAGACCACGATGAACCAGTATTGCCCCAGGTCGGTAATCCAATCGCGGGCGAAGGAAATCAACTGGCCCCAGTCGGCGTATCCTACCTCTGCGCCTACGCCCAGGAAGCTCAGCGCGGCGAAACTGAGCACGTAGGAGCCCATATCCATCGAAGCCACGACCATCGTGGGGTAGATGGCGTTGGGGAGGATGTGTTTCAGCAGGATGCGGCGGTCGGTCGCGCCCAGCACTTTGGCCGCGAGGACGTATTCCCGCTCTTTGACGGAAAGAATGTCGCTGCGGATGAGGCGCGCGTAACCCATCCAGCCAAACATGATGAGGGCGATAGATGGAGGAATCAGGCTTTTGCCCATCACCGGCGCCAGGATGGCAGAGAGCGTGAGGGCGGCCAGCAGGAAGGGAAAACTCATGAAGACGTCAGTGATGCGCATGATGACCATATCCACCGCGCCGCCGTAATAAGCCGATATCGAGCCAAGGAAGATGCCCAAAGTTGCGACGGACAGCGTGATGATCAAGCCCACCTTGAAGGCAGTGCGGGTGCCCCAAACCACGCCGTAGTAAATATCCCATTGGCCGCTGGCTGTGCCCATCAAATGCACCCAGTGGTCTTTATGCGTGATGGGCTTCCACCAAAACGGCAGGGGGGGCTGGCGGACGCGCCACTCGGTGCCAGGCATTTTGGGGTTGGGGCTGAAGCCATCGCGCGGGATGTGGTAAGGGTTAGCGTTGGGGCGGGGCGGGGCCAACACAGGGGCAGCCAGAGCGACGACCAAAAACAGCCCTAACAACGCCAGCCCAGAGAGGGAAAGCGGGTTGGTCAGCAGCCCTTTCAGCATGCGGTAGAAATCGGGACCCAGCAGGCGTTCCAGCCGCCCCGGTTCTTTGCTTTTGAGTGCGATCGTGTCTTGAGATGCCATCATTGCTCCTCGTAAATCAAGATAGGTGATGCCGTAGGACCTATCCTGGTCGAGTTATTCCAGCCGGACGCGGGGGTCAATGTAGGCGTACATGATGTCTACCACCAGGTTGGAGAAAATCAGCAAGGTGCCGCTGAACAGGGTAAGGCCGAGCACGGTGACGACGTCCAGGTTAAGCGCGGCGTCGGCAGCGGCTTTCCCCATGCCGGGGTAGTTGAACACGGTTTCGGTGATCACCACGCCATTGAGCAGGCCAACGACCATCATGCCGCCGATGGTGACCACCGGCATGAGCGCATTGGGCAGGGCATGGCGGAAGATGACCTTACGCTCGCTCAGCCCCTTGGCGCGCGCCGTGGTGATGTAATCCTGCCGCAGCACTTCCAGCATCGAAGAGCGGGTGACACGCAACAGCAATGCCCAGTTGAGGTAAGAAAGGGTGGTAATGGGGAGAATCAAATGTTTGAAGGCATCCCAGAAAACATCCAACCGACCGTTGAGCAGGGCATCGAAGGTAATCATGGAGGTGTAATTGTGAAACTGGGGGGAACGCACCACGGCATCGGCCCAGTCTGAAATGCGCCCTGGGGGAAACCATTTGAGCTCGGCATAGAAAATCATCAACATCAACAAGCCGAACACGAAGGTGGGGAACGACCACCCCAAAATGCTGAACACGCGTGCCATTTGGTCGATGAATTTGTTGTGATTAACGGCGGCCACTACACCCAAAATGACACCGCCGAGAATCACGGGAAGAACGCTCCATAAAGCCAGTTCGAGGGTCGCCGGAAAGCGGCGTTTGATAATTTCGATAACGGGCTCAGACGCGGTGCGCGAATAGCCAAAATTACCGAAGAGAATACCGCCTTCGTGCTTGCCGGTTTTCTCATCGGTCACACCAACCAGCCAACGCCAGTATTGGACGTAAAACGGCTTGTCCAGCCCATATTTGCGGATGACACCTTGCAGCACGCGCTCATTGCGCGGGATGTCGCGGACGTAGAGCGCCGAACGTTGGGTCGGCCCTAAAAATTGCAGCATCAGGAAAATCAGCACCGTTACCCCGAAGAGCAACAGCGGAATCATCAGCAACCGCCGCATGATGTAATTGAACATCCTGATCCACCTCCAAAAGGGCAGGGGAGCGCCTGGGTTTGCAGGCGCTCCCAGCCCTTTGCCAAGAAGGTTACTTCTTGATAGAGTAGAGATAGTAGAACGCGGGGGCAATGGGGTTGTAGTACCAGCCCTGCACCCACCGCTGTTCGTAGTGACGCCCGGTTGCCACTGCCAGGCGGATGGCCGGCGCGTATTTGTAGTCCAGCTCGGTGAGTTGCTTGTAGATCTCGGCGCGTTTCGCCGGGTCGGTCTCGGCCACGCCTTCGCTCACCAGTTTCTGGAACGCGTCGTGGATGTCTTTGGGCATGTTCTGCCGCCGTGCGTAGGTGCCGACGGTGAACGGTTGCGCCCAGTTGTGCGGGTCGTGGATATCTTCAATCCACCCGCTGATGAACATCGGCAGGCGGCCAGCGCGATAAGCGTTCAGGAAGGCCGGCCACGGCAGGCCCACCGCCTCGATCTCGAACTTCGGGTCGATGTCGGCGAAGTCAGCCTGCAGAATCTGCGCCACGGTCTGGCGGGTGACGTTGCCACTGTTGTAGGCCACCTGGAAGCGGAAGCCCTTCTCCCAGACCTTGCCATCCCAGGCCTGCTTCAGCTCTTCCACGCACTTGTCTTTGTCGTAAGTGTAGTGCGGGCCGTTGGGGTCGTAGCCGATCATCCCGGGGATGAGCGGACCAACGTTTTGGACGCCTTCGCCGTTGAGGGCATCTTTGATAAAGGTGTCCCAGTCGAAGCAATAGTTGAAGGCCTTGCGGACGTGGATATCGGAGAAGAAGTCGGCGGGAATGCCGTTGCCATCGAGTTTGCCGCTACCGATGTAGGGGTTGCCGCCGTCGGTGTTGATCTTGAAGTTGAAGAAGACGTCGGTGCGGACCACGGTGGGCATGCCCTTCCACAGCCGCAGCGGTTGGTCAGGGCTGTCGGAAGGTTTGCAGTCGAAGTCGCTCTTGTCGGCATTCCAGACGCAGATCTCGCCCACCAGCGGGTCGACCTGGGCGACGTTCTGACGCGGCACGTCGGCGAAGTCGGCATCGCCGGCCTTCAGCATGGCGAAGCGGGTGCCCCATTCTTTCACGACTTTGAGCACCACGGTCTGGATGGAAGGCGCAGTGGGAGCGCCGTCCCACGCCGGCACGTTCTGCTCGGCACGCCAGTAATGGGGGTTGGCTTTGAGGACGATTTCCTCACCCGGCGTCCAGTGGTCCAGGATGTAGGGGCCAGTACCGTTTTCCACCTTGCCGAGCGGGGCGGTGGAGTCATCGACGCCGTAGTAGTTCTGCCAGGTGTCGCACGAGCCATCCCACGCACCTTGCTTGATCGACCACTGCTTGTCGATGATGGAAGCCCAACCCTGGGCAATCGTCGCCAGGAAGGGGCCCCACGGCTGGGCAAGGTGCATCGTCACGGTGCCTTTATCGTTGTCGTAGGTAATGGCGTTGACGATCTTCTCGCAGGCAGCCTTGAGTTTCTCGGGGTCGGCCTTCTTCAGGGCACCGGGGTCGTCATCCAGCGCACCGGTCGGGTCGACCAGTTCGGCGATGTCATAGGTGCCGATGCCGAAGAAAGGCTCGGTCAGCAGCCACATCGGCGAGTCGGTGCCACCCTGCAAGATGGCGCGCTGGAAGGTGTACGCCACATCTTCGGGGGTAAGGGTATCGCCGTTGTGGAACTTCACGCCCTTGCGAATGTAGAAAGTGTAAGTCTTGCCATCCTGGGAGATTTCCCACTTGGTGGCCAGGTCGGGCACGAAGTGGGTGGCGTCGCTTTTGTCGTACGTCACCAACTGGTCGTACAGGTTCATGATGACGCCAATGCCCGAGCTTTCATAGTCCCACGCCGGGTCCAGGCTTTCGGCGTCGCCAATGGTGGCTACCACCAGAGTGTCCGGGTGCGGCGACTTGAATTCCTTGGGCTTCGGCGGGGCAGGGGTGGCTTCCACAATCTGGGTGACCACCACAGTACCGCCGGGTTTTTCGACCACCTGGGTCACCACGACGGTTTGGGGAGCCTGCTGGCCGCATGCTGCTAACGCCAACGCCGCGACGACCAGCACGGCAAACAAGACGATCCACGTGCGTTTCATGCTCCTCCTCCATTTAGGAATTAGGAAACAGCGAAAAGAGAAGAACAGGGTGGAAAAAAGACGGCGCTTTTCCGATACACATCACCTCCTTTCGTGGAAACTGGTGTATCTTGAAGCACAAGGCATGACTAAACCAGATGACAGGCGACCCAGTGCCCGGGGGAAGCCTCGCGCCATTCGGGTTCCTGTTCAGCGCAGATACCTTTGGCAATAGGGCAGCGGGTGCGGAAGCGGCAGCCGCTGGGGGGGTTGACCGGGCTGGGCACGTCGCCTTCCAGCACAATGCGTTTGCGTTGGCGTTCCTTCTTGGGATCAGGGATGGGCACCGCCGAGAGCAGCGCCTGAGTGTAAGGGTGCAAGGGGTGGGCGTAGAGTTCGTCGCGGGTGGCGAGCTCTACGATCTTGCCCAGGTACATCACGGCAGTGCGGTCGGAAATATGCCGCACCATGCTCAGGTCGTGGGCGATGAAAAGGTAAGTGAGATTGAATTTCTCTTGCAGGTCTTCGAGCAGGTTGACGACCTGCGCCTGAATGGAAACATCCAGCGCCGAGATGGGCTCATCCAGCACAATGAATTCGGGTTGTAACGCCAGGGCTCGAGCGATGCCGATGCGCTGGCGCTGGCCGCCAGAGAACTCGTGGGGGTAGCGGGTCACAAAGGAAGGGCTGAACCCCACCAGGTTGAGCAGTTCGGCCACCCGCTCTTTGCGCTCCTGGGGCGTGCCGATGTTGTGAATTTCCAGCGGCTCTTCCACAATTTTGCCGACCGTCATGCGGGGGTTGAGTGAAGCATAGGGGTCCTGGAAAATCATCTGCATGTGACGGCGGGCTTTTCGCAACTCAGCGCCTTTGAGCCGGGTGAGATCTTGCCCTTTGAAAAGCACGCTCCCGCCAGTGGGGCGGTAAAGTTGTAGCATAGTGCGGCCAGTTGTGGATTTGCCGCAGCCTGACTCGCCGACTAACCCTAAGGTTTCGCCGGGGTAAATATCAAAGGTCACGCCGTCGACAGCGCGCACGGCCGCGACTTCACGCTGCACCAGCAAGCCGCGCCGAATGGGAAAGTGTTTCTTCAAGTCACGCACCTGCACGAGGGCATTTTGTGATTGTGTGGTCATCGCAGTTCCCCTGTATCAACATCAACCCAGCACGCCAGGCGGCGGCCAGGGGCGATTTCTTCCAGCGGCGGGCGCTGTTCCCGACAGATGGGTTTGGCGTATTTGCAGCGCGCCGCGAAGGGACATCCTTGAGGCAAGGCAATCAGGTCGGGCGGTAACCCCTCAATCGTTTCCAGCTTTTCGCCCGGACTGCCATCCATACGCGGCAGGGAACGCAGAAGGGCTTTGGTGTAGGGGTGTCGCGGGTTGTCGTAAAGGTCGTCAACAGGGGCGTCTTCTACAATGAAGCCCGCATACATCACGATGACCCGGTCGACCAGCCCGGCCACCACGCCCAGGTCGTGAGTGATCCAGATGAGGGTCATCCCAATTTCGTCGCGCAATTGCTTCATCAGGTCGACGATTTGGGCTTGAATGGTGACGTCTAAAGCCGTGGTCGGCTCGTCGGCAATCAGCAAAGCGGGGTTGCAAGCCAATGCCATGGCAATCATCACACGCTGCCGCATGCCGCCCGAAAACTGGTGCGGGTAGTCATCCAGGCGGTTGCGGGCAGCAGGGATGCCGACCATTTCCAGTAATTCCACCGCGCGTTCCCGGGCTTCGTCTTTCCCCATGCCGAGGTGCAATTGCAGGGGCTCGATCATCTGATAGCCGATGGTCAGCACGGGATTGAGGGAGGTCAGCGGGTCTTGAAAGACCATGCCAATTTGCGCGCCGCGAATTTTGCGCATTTCGGCTTCCGGCAGTTGGAGCAGATCGGTGCCTTTGAACCGCACGCTGCCGCGGATTTGCGCGGGCGGCGAGGCCAGCAGGCGCATAATGGAAAGCACCGAAACGCTCTTGCCGCAGCCCGATTCGCCGACGATGCCTAACGTTTCCCCCTCATGCAGGCTGTACGAAATGCCGTTGACGGCGTGGACGACACCTTCTTCCGTATGAAACTCCGTGCGCAGGTCGTCCACTTCCAGAATCACCTTCTGAGATGTGGCCAAAATAACCTCCACAACAGGGTATGAGTCCCCAATTTTGGTAAGGCCTTTCCATTTTAGAAGATTCGTGGAGAAAAGTCAAATACGATTAGCACGACCACGAGAGCCAACGGCACGTTGAGGCCAGAGCGGCAGGGCACCTTCACAAAGCGGTCAGTCTTCCAGCGCGGCCAGCCACGCCTCCAGATCGGGCATAGGCTCAGGCCCCACCATCGCGAGAACAGCCCGCGCCGGCACCAACAGAGAGGCCGCCAGGCGCTGCAAATCTTGCGCCGAGACCGCCTCTGCCTGCGACGCGAGGGCCTGGAAGCCAGGGAAAGGCCGCCCCCATTGCCCCCAGCGGCGCCGAAAGCGCAGCGCCTGCAAGGGAATGGACGCCTGCCGCAACAGGTCGATGCGAAACACCCTTTTGGCCCACGCAAGCATCTCTTCCGAAACGGGGCGGCGCTTGACTTCCCGCAGCACCTGAAGAATTCGCGCCCATGCTTTGGCTTCCTGCCCTTGCTGTGCCACCCCGACGTAAAAGCCAAACCGCCCCTCCGTGGAAAGCACCCGCAAACTGCTGGCGTGCATGTAGGCAACCGGGTCTTCCTGCCGCAGACGCCGGAACGCAGGGGTGTAGGCGTAGTTGCCCAACAAAATGCTCAGGAGATGATAAGGCACCAGGTCATGTTCCACCGAAAAGCGGAAGCCCAGGAACATCTCGGCGTTGGGCATCTCAGGCCGCTGCTCATAATACCACCGGCGCGCATCACGGCGGCGCACCACCTGGGGCAGCTCTCCAGCGGCAGGCACCTCGGCCGCGGCAACCACTTCTTGCAACGCGGCGGCATCCACGTCGCCAGCCACCAGCAAATGGCTGTTGCCCCAATGGTAGTAACGCCGTTGCCATGCCTGCAGGTCTTCGCGGGTGATGGCCGCCATCGATTGCGGCGTGCCCAAACTCGCCAGCACGTCGGTGCCGAAAAGCAAATCGTCGGCTTTGGCTTCCACCCACTCCCACGGCGTGTAGTCGGTGGGGGCAACGCCCGCATCGGCATGTTGGCGCTCGCGCTCGACGGCTTGCGGCTCAAAGCGGGGGTGAAAGACCATATCCAGCAGCACGGGCAAGAGGGCGAAGAAATCCTCACGCAAGGCGGTGAAGGCAAAGGTGGTGTTTTCGGCCTCGGTCGGGCCGTCGATTTGAACGCCATAGCGCGCGGTGACGGCATCGATGTTGGGATAACGGCGCGAGCCAAGGTAATGGACGTGCTCAAGGTAGTGGCTGATGCCCGCCAGCGCCGGCGGTTCGTGCCGCCACCCGACGTGCACCACAACCGCCGCAGCAAGAAAAGGTTGCTGCGGCGGCGGCTTCAGAACAGTCACAGTGGGAGACCATCCCGCGGTCATGGGTCAAGCGCCACTGCTTTTGGGGCGCGGCGTGGCGTGCTTGGGTACCGGCGGCGGAAAGATGGCTTCGAACTCTTCGCGCGACAGCGTTTCCTCTTCCAGCAGCCGTTGGGCCACGGCATCCAGCTTGTCACGATACTTCTGCAACAGGCTTTTGGCCTGGGCGTAGGCTTCGTTGACCAAACGGCGCACTTCGGCGTCGATTTGTTCGGCAATCGTCTCTGAATAGTCGCGTTGCTCGGCGATTTCCCGCCCCAGGAAGACCAGTTCTTCTTTCTTGCCGTAAACCAACGGCCCCAGGCTTTCGCTCATGCCCCAGCGCATCACCATGGTGCGCGCCAGGCGAGTGACGCGTTCCAGGTCGTTGGAGGCGCCCGAAGTGATGTCGTCGAAGACGATTTCCTCGGCTGCACGGCCGCCCATCAACCCGACCATATCGGCGAACACCTTGCGGCGCGACATCAGGGTGCGGTCTTCTTCCGGCAGGGTGAGGGTGTAGCCCCCCGCCATGCCGCGGGCAATGATGGAAACTTTGTGCACCGGGTCGGCTTCCGGCAGCGCCTGCATCACCACCGCGTGCCCGGCCTCGTGGTAGGCCACGATGCGTTTTTCGTCTTCGTTGATGACACGGCTCTTGCGCTGCGGGCCAGCAATCACCCGCTCGATGGCCTCTTCGAAATCCTGCTGCTCCACCACTTTGCTGCCGCGGCGGGCGGCCAGAATGGCAGCCTCGTTGACCAGGTTTTCCAGGTCGGCGCCCACGAAGCCCGGCGTGGAGCGCGCCAGCACTTTCAAATCCACTTCAGGGGAAATCGGCTTGCCGCGCACATGCACTTTGAGGATGGCTTCCCGGCCGCGCATATCGGGGCGGTCGAGCACCACCCGGCGGTCGAAGCGGCCAGGGCGCAGCAACGCCGGGTCAAGGATGTCGGGGCGGTTGGTGGCGGCCATGACGATGATGTTGGTGTCGCTGTCGAAGCCGTCCATTTCCACCAGCAACTGGTTGAGGGTCTGCTCACGCTCGTCGTGGCTGCCGCCCAGCCCTGCGCCGCGCTGGCGGCCTACCGCGTCGATCTCATCCACGAACACAATGCAGGGGGAATGCCGCTTGGCCTGGTCGAACAGGTCGCGCACGCGGCTTGCGCCGACGCCGACGAACATTTCGACAAACTCCGAGCCCGAGATGGAAAAGAAAGGCACCCCGGCTTCCCCTGCCACGGCTTTGGCCAGCAGGGTTTTACCCGTGCCCGGCGGCCCCACCAGCAACACCCCTTTGGGAATGCGCGCCCCTAACGCCAGGAACTTCTCGGGTTCCTTGAGGAACTCCACCACTTCTTGCAATTCTTCTTTGGCTTCGTCCACGCCGGCCACATCGTCGAAAGTCACCATCGGGCGATCGCCGGTGAACATGCGCGCCCGCGACTTCCCAAAAGCCAGCGCCCCACCGCCGCCGCCCTGGCTCTGCCGCATCAGATACCAGAACATGGCCACCACCAGGATGATCGGCAGCACATACATCAAACCGGTAAAAATGTCAGGCCAGATGCTCGGCGGCTGAAAATCCAGTTTGACGCGGTCGGGAGCCAGGTCGCTGGCCGGGACGCCCAGATCGCGCAACTGCCGCAAAAAGCCTTCCCCGGGCTCGATGTTGGCACTGCGCTTGGTGCCATCTTTGTAAATCACCTCCACCGTGGTGCTCTTGACCACCATGCGGGTGATCTTGCCCGCGTGCAGGTCGGCGGCCACCTGGTTGATGTAAAGGGGTGTTTGCTCTCCGCTTTTCCCCGCATAGCTATACCACAACACGGCCACCACGGCGAGAATGATAAACAGGTAAAGCGTCGAAGCCCGACTCCGAGGGGGTGTATTCACAGAAACCTCCGTTCACTTTAAGTACAACAACGCCCACCCGCCGAAGCGGCGCGGGACTGTTGAAGGATATCCATCACGACGTGCAAATTATACCAGCCGTCTTTCGGCGGTCGCAGGTTTTAACAAAATGCTCACGGAAGGGAAACCACCTCATGCTGGGTTTCAAGCCGTTTGGCGCTGGGTTGCCTGTTCGGCCTCTCGGCTTTTGAGCAAGAGGGAAAGCACAAAGAGCACCGCCGCGATGCCGCCCAGCACCCGGAAGGAAGCGGCGTAACCCGACACGCCGCCGCCCATGCTGGCGGCTACGGCGCCCACCACCGCGCCGGTCATCATTTGCCCCACCTTGGTCATGACCGAAATCAGCGCCTGGGCTGAGGCGCGTTCCTCAGCCGGCGCTTCTGCCAGCATGATGTAGCGCAAGGGCGCGCCCAACAGCGCCGAAAGCCCAAAGCCAATCAGCATGGCCGCGACGTAAAACACTGCCGTGTTCAGATGCACGAACCCCAACATTGCCGTGCCCAGGGCTGCCAACGCGGTGCCCAACATGATGATCCAACGCGAACCCACTTTATCCAGCCCGTGACCGAACAACGGCGCCCCAATGGAAAGCGTCGCCACCACCGGTAACAACATGAAACTGGCTTTCGATTCACTGACCCCGAAGGCCGCCACCAGCAGCGCCGGGATGAACACCATGCTGCCTTCTACCACCCCGGCCCCAAAAGCCAACGCGTTGGCAAGCACCAGTTGCCGCCCGCCGAACAGCCGCGGATGGATGATGGGGTCGGCCGCGCGGCGTTCCACCCATGCAAGGGCGGGCACCAGCACCACCCCCAACAGCAAAAAGCCCATCACCCGGGGCGAGCGCAGGCTGGCCGCCAGGTCAGCAGCGTCCAGTTGATTGAGAGCATAAGCCAGACTGCTGAGCAGCACCGCCAGCAACAACATACCCTGCCAGTCGGCCTTTCCATTACCGCCCTTGCCGGCGGAAGGCAACCACCGCCACGCCGCGGGAATCAGCAAGAGGGCAAAAGGAAGAGGCCCCCAGAAAAGCATGTGCCACGAGAAGAACTTGAGCACCACCCCGGCCAACACCGGCCCCACCAGGAAGGCCACCCCAAACACCGAGCCGATAATGCCCAACGCCCGCCCGCGGCGTTCTGGCGGGAAGGTGTCGCCAATGACCGCCGAGGCCACCGGGAAAATGCCCCCCGCCCCAAAGCCTTGAATACCCCGCCCGACGATCACCCACATCAGCGAAGGGGCCAGGGCCACCACCACCGAGCCAACCACGAACAGCAGCACGTCGGCAATATACACATCGCGCCGCCCCAGGCGGTCGGAAAGTTTTGCCATCAACGGCGTGCCGATGAGGTTGAAGAGCAAATAGGTGGTAAACACCCACACCACCGCGCGATCAGTCGTATGAAAACCATCGCGAATGGCCGGCAGCGCCGGGCCGATGATGGCAATATCCAGCGCAGCCATCAACACGCCGAGAAAGAGCACCCACAGCACCGGGTTGCGTTGTTTCATCTTTCCTCTCCTGGTTACCACTTGGTAAGTTCAGGGGGGAATTGTACCATAGCCAGAGAGACGCGAACGGCCACAGATGAGCATTGGGGATGCTCCTCATGCCTTTTGTGCCCCTTTCCGAAGGCCGGGATGATATCGAGTAAAATGAGGGAAATCTTCAGCCTGCTTCAAGGGAAAAAACAACATGAGCCACGCTCCCCACACTTTTCCATTGCAAGGCATTCGTGTCGTTGACCTCAGCCGCCTGCTGCCCGGCCCTTACCTCACCCAACTGCTGGCTGACCTGGGTGCCGAGGTCATCAAGGTAGAAACGCCCCTCATCGGCGATTATGCCCGCATGGCCCCCCCAGAAACCGGGCTCGCCGGGCTGTATGCCGCAGTGAACGGCGGCAAAAAGAGCCTCGCGGTCAACCACCGCAAGCCGGAAGGACGGGAAATCCTCTATCGGCTGGTGGCCGCAGCCGATGTGTTCGTGGAGGGCTTTCGCCCCGGCGCGGTGAAGCGCTGGGGGCTGGATTACGAAACGCTGCGAGAAATCAACCCGCGCCTGGTGTACCTCTCGCTTTCCGGCTATGGGCAGAGCGGCCCCTATCGCGACCGGGCCGGCCACGACCTGAACTACCAGGCCATCGGCGGCTCGTTGGGGCTGAACGGGCTGGCGGGCGGTCCACCAGTGCCGCCTTCCATTCCGCTGGCCGACCTCGGCGGGGCAACCTTTGCCGCCATCGCGGTGCTGGCAGCCCTCCTGGGGCGCGAGCGCACCGGCGAGGGCGCATATCTGGATATGGCCTTAGCCGACGCGGTGGTGGCCTGGATGGGGCCGTTGGCCGGGGGGCCGTTCTTTGCCGAGGGCATTCGCCCCGAACGCGGCAAAATGCCCCTCGCAGGCGGCCTGCCTTGCTTCAACGTTTACGAAACCGCCGACGGCAAATACGTCTCCCTGGCCCCTGTCGAACCGCACCTGTGGGGCAACTTCTGCCGCAGCGTGGGGCGTGAGGCGTGGCAAACCCGCCAGTGGGATGCCAGTCTGATTCCCGAAGTGGCCGCGCTGTTCCGGGAACGCACGTTGGCCGAGTGGCTGACCTTTGCCGACCAGGCGGATGTTTGCCTCGAAGCAGTGCTGGATTACGAAGAAACCTTGCGCCACCCCCAGATTCGTCATCGCGGGCTGGTGCTGGAAGACGACGAAGGGCGCCCCGCGGGCATTGCTTCCCCCTTCCCATTTTTGCCTTCCCGCCAGCGCACACCCGCCCCGGCGTTGGGGCAGCACAGCGCCGAAATTTTGCGTGGGCTGGGCTACGATGAAGAAACCATCGCGGCGTTGGCGCAGCGCGGCGTGGTGAAAACAGCCGCGTAGGGGCAGAACGCAAAGGTGCAGAGATACAGAGACGGTAGAGACAGAGAGAACCTTCGATGTCCTCCGTTCCCTTCGGTGTTTTCTGTCATTTTTCCCAGGGCGACCCGCCGGTCGCCCCTACCCGCCAAATTTTGGCGTGCGGCGACCCGGCCTGAGCGGAAGCGCCGCCAGGCGCGGCAGTCGAAGGCCAAGTCGCCGCTTTCCAAAGCGGCATCACGATGCCGCACGCCGAAAAAACACCCCGCTGGTCGCCCCTACAATCCGCATAATCTGTGCAACTTGTGGTTTTTCGGCCGGCGCAAATCGGTGGATCATTTCCCCGCCGCCCTTCGACTTCAGGCTTCGCTGCGCTCAGCCTTCCGCTCAGGACGGCTGTGCCCCTACAAGGCTTCAGAGCACCCTCCCGTCGGTGCAAATCGGCGTCATCGGTGGACGCAAAAAGGGCGCAGCGATGTGCTGCGCCCTGAGTTTTACAACCCCGGGGGGCTAAATCACGCCGGTTTCTTTGCCGACTTTGTAGTAGGCTTCCAGCACCCGGTCGATTTGCTCGTCGGTGTGGGTTGCCATATAAGACGTGCGCAACAACGAGCGATTGGGGGGCACAGCAGGCGGCAGCACCGGGTTGACGAAAACGCCTTCATCGAACAGCCGCTTCCACACGAAGATGGTTTTCATGTGGTCGCCAATGATGATGGGGATGATGGGGGTCTCGCTGGTGCCGGTGTCGTAGCCCATGTTGGTGAGTTCCCGTTTGACCCGTTTGGCAATGGCCCACAGGCGCTCGCGGCGTTCCGGCTCTTCTTTCATGATTTTCAGCGCCGCGCGCGCTGCCGCCGCGTTGGCCGCCGGAATGCTGGCACTGAAAATCATCGAGCGCCCAAAGTGCTGGATGTATTGCACCGTGTCGGCATCGCCGGCGATGAAGCCGCCCAACGAGGCAAACGATTTGCTGAAGGTGCTCATGATGAGGTCAACGCCATCGGTGACGCCAAAATGGGCTGCGGTGCCGTTGCCCTGAGGGCCGAGTACCCCCATGCTGTGGGCATCGTCCACCATCAGGCGGGCGTTGTATTTTTTGCACACCTTGATCATCTCTGGCAGGGGGGCAATATCGCCGTCCATGCTGTAAATGCCGTCCACCACCACCATGCGGCCACGCCTGGGCTCGATTTTGCTCAACACCCGCTCCAGGTCTTCCAGGTTGTTGTGCTTGAAGCGCACAATGCGCCCCTGGGAAAGGATGGCGCCATCCACAATGCTGGCATGGTCGGCGCGGTCGAGCACCACCACATCCTCGCGCCCGACAATGGCCTGAATGGTGCCCAGGTTGGTCTGATAGCCGGTGCTGAAAACCAGCGCGGCTTCTTTGCCCACGAAGTCGGCCAGTTCCTCTTCCAGCTCCTTGTGCAGTCGCAACGTGCCGTTGAGAAAGCGTGAGCCTGTGTTTGACGTGCCATATTTGCGGATGGCCTCGATGGCGGCTTCCCGCACTTTGGGGTGGGTGGTCAACCCCAGGTAGTTGTTCGAGCCGCACATGATGAGGCGGTGCCCCTGGTAATCCACCTCGGTGCCTTCGTTCTCGTCCAGCGGCAGGAAGTAGGGATAGTAGCCCCCTTCGATGGCTTCTTTGGCTTCGGTAAACTCGGCAACCTTGGCAAAAATATCTTTGATGGCTGGCATGTCGCTCATGATGACCTCCTGATAAGTGCATCACGGGGAACGATGGCAAAAGCGATGCTCTATTTTACCCCGACTTTGCGCCTGTCGCGGAGGCAAACCGAAAATTTCGGAGAAATTGCCATGGGAAAGCACCGCGTTCGTTGCCCCTTCATGTTACCCTGCCTGAAACGCATAGGGAAAAGCGTGGCGCACGGTGGCGCGTTGCGAGGCCAGTCAGGTTGCCATCGGTTATAATGAAGGTATCTT
>CAYYRG010000021.1:0-11654 GCA_964474015.1 uncultured Anaerolineaceae bacterium
CGCCAGCATCGGGCATCTCCTTTCTGGCGAAGCAACCGCGGCCTTTGAGGGGGCGTAGCGGCTGCCCCGGGCGTGGCGGTGCGGGGAAAGCCAGGGGCTTACGGCAGGACGGTGATCACTGCCCCGGCGCTGCGGCCGCTCACATCGGGGAAGAAGACCTCGCTCGCGGTGGCCGGTCGTGCCTGGTAGCGCCCTGGCACGGCGGCGCGGGCGTAATACACCACCGTGTAAACACCCGCTGGCAGGGCGTCGGCTGAGAAGACCACCCGCTCGTCGTAGGCTTCCCGATGGTAGAAGTACCACCCCCCCCAGCCGTAGCGGCGGAAGTCTTGCAGTGAGAAGGCGTTGGTGGCTTCGGGCTTCCAGGTGCGATTGGGGTCGAGGGCTTCAAGCCCCGCGGGCAGGAAATCGGTCAGCAGCACCTGGCGCAGGTCGTGGGGCACGACCAGGGTCAACCGAACCTGCACCAGTGCGCCCACCGGCATGGTGGTGACCGGTGTGGTGAGGTCGTCGAGGAGGTAGTAGGTGCGGGAAACCGCCACGCCGTCCGCGCGGGCGGCGGCCTGACCTGCGGGCAGCACGGTGGTCAGGTAGGCATTGTAATAGAGCACGCCGGGCCCCGCGGTGCGGCGGAGGGTGAGGTCGTTGGGCTGGCCGGGGCGCAGGCTGGGGGCGCGCCAGGTGAAATGGTGGGGGGCAAGGTTGCTTTCGGGGGTCACGTCGAAAGCCGCAGCCTGCTGGCCGTTGAGCAGTACGGTGGCATGGTAGTTGGGGTGGCTTTCGCCGCTGAAACGCAGCCAGTGAGCCAGCGCGAGGACGGCCACGGCAGTATCTTGCCCGCCGGGCCAGCGCCCTTGCGGCTGACGGGCTTGCATCAGCCAGCGCACGGTCTGGGGCAGGAAGGGCGCGTGAGGGTCGGCTTCCAGCAGGGCGTCGAGCGCCCATGCGGTGGTGGCGATGTTGGAATCCCACAGCCACTGCACGCCGGGGCTGCTATCCCAATGCGCGCCGGCTGCCGAGAGCACCACGGCGTTTTCCAGGCGCTTGCGGATGGGCGTGGTGATGGCTTCACCGACGCCGGTGGTTTGGGCGGCATGGAGCAGTAAAGCCCACCCGCTCGTGCCCATGCCGTGGTCTGCGGCTTCCTGCGCCAGGGCGTAGATCTCGGAGCTGGTGCCGCCGAAGTGGAAGGGCAGCCGGGCGAGGGCGTCGAGGATGAAGGCGCGTGCTGCGGGCGTCAAAGGCTGGAAGGACGGCGAGCCAGGCCCTTTGGGAGGTTGTTTGCGGCGGGTCAGGGCGCGATAGAGGTTGTCGGCTGCCGGGCGCAAGACCTTCGCGGCCTCGACGGTGTAACCGGCGCGGGCGGCTTCATTGAGGGCGAAGACGGCATAGGCGGTGGGCAGGGGCGCGGTGTTCCCCTGAGGGCACCACCCCCAGCCGCCGTCGGGGTGCTGGGTGGCTTCCAGCGCCTGCACCGCGCGACGGATGGCCGTGTCGAGCGCCTTTTGGTTGGCGGGTGTCGCGCCCAGTGCCTGGAAGGCCTGCGCGGCCGCGGCGTTGGTGAGCAGGCTTTCTGCCCAGGCGTAGGTGCAGTGGCACGTCGGCGGCTTGTCGGTGGAAAGCGTCTGGGCCAGGCTGGTGGTGAGCGAGGCGGCGACGTCCAGTTGCAGGCTGGCGTCGGCGGCGCTGGTGGGCGGCAGCACCACTTCGTGCACTTCGGCGGCCTTGGGCAGCACGCCCGCGGTGCCCACCGTTTCGGTGGTGGTGAACTGATAAACTGGAATGCCGCCATTGGGCAGGGTGGTGAGGGTGGGGCGCGTGGCGTCGCGGTAGTTTCCGGCCTGGGCTGTCACCGTCAGGTCGACGCGGCTGGCTGTGAAGGGCACGCTGGCCTGCCAGGTGACCGCGGCCTGCCCTTTGGCGGGCACGGTGACGGTTTGCTCGGCGGGGCTTTGCAAGGTGAGGCCGTCGGCGCGCGTGAGACGCACGGTGGCTTCCAGCGGCGCGTCGGTGGCGTTGTGCACCACGGCCTGGATGCGGGGATGGTCGCCGCCGGTGAAGAAAGCCGGGGTGTGCAGCCGCACGAAAAAGGGGCGGTTGACGGTGATTTCGGCAGTGGCGGTGCCCACGCGGGTGTCGGCGGTGATCGCGCGGGCGCGCATCACCCAGGTGGTCATGTTGTCGGGCAGGCGGATATCCACCGTCGCGCGCCCATGCGCATCGGTCTGGACGTCGGCGCGCCAGTAGGCGGTGTCGCGGAAGGTTTCCCGCACGGCAATCACGCCGCCCAGGTTGGCGCCTTTTTCGCCGCCTCCGCCGCTGCCCATGCCTTCCCCTTCGGGCAGCCATTGGCGGATGCGCGCGTCGTAGGCTTCCAGGTCGTTGACCAGCCCTAAAGCCGTGGCGACGCTCAGGCTGTGCAAAGGGTAGAGCCGTTGGAGCAGGCTGAAAGTGTCGGGGGCGAGGGCGTAGATGGCCTTGTCGACCAGGGCTAAGGAAACCTCGGCGGGCACGGGTTGGCCGTCGTGGGTGCGGGTTTCTACCGTGAAGCGCACGGTTTCACCCGGGGCAAGGTGGTCGCGGTCGGGGGTCAGGGTGACTTCCAGTTGCTGGGCGTCGAGGGCCACCGGCAGGCGCACCACCCCGCTGCGGAAGTCGGGCGGGCGGTCGGCTTCTGCCGGGCGCAGGGTGAGCAGCGAGGCATAGACCACCGGCGCCATGTCGGGCGTGAGGGGGAGGTTGACCAGGGTGTTCGGCTGGTCGAGCCGCACGACCTGGTGGGTGAAAATGTGCCCCCGCGCCACGGTGAGCAGGGCATAGGTGGGTTTGCCGAAGGGCTGCGGCACCAGCAGGCGGGCGGTTTCGCCGGGGTGGTAAGACGATTTGTCGGGGATGAGCGGGAGGGTGTGTTCGCCTTGCGCCCAGAGCAGGGCTTCTTTGCCGGCCACCCACAGGCGCAGGGAAGCCTCGCGCCGCCGCCCGTCGCGGTCGCGAGCCGTGGCGGTGAAGCGGTATGTGCCGCTATGGTCGGGGGTGAAGGTCACGTCGACGCGGCCGCGGTCGTCGGTCGTCAGGCCGCTAAAGGTTGTTACCGGTATAGTTTCCAGGGTGTCTTTCCAGCGCAAGATGCCGCTGGCGTCGCGTTGCTGCACGCTGTGCCAGCGTTCCTTTTCGACTTTCAGCGTGAGGGGGTAGTGAGGCAAGGGATGACCATCGGGGTCGAGCACCACCAGGTGAAGGGTGGTGGGCTGGCCTGCGGTGCCCATCCAGCCCTCGGTTTTCAGGCCGACGTAGACGTTACTCTTCCGCACCACGATGGCCGTGTGGCCGTCGGCGGTGTTGCCGCCCGCGTCGGTCACGGATGCCCACACGGTGAGTTGCTGGTCGCCGCTTTGCAAAGCGATGGGCGCCTGCACGGGGATGACCGCGCGCCCCTGGGCGTCGGTGGTGGTTTTGCCGCTTTGGGGCGGCTGCTGGGTGGGCTGGGAAGCCGGCGCGCCGCCAGAGAAGTAAAAATCCCACGCCCAGGCGGTGGTTTGCTGGAAGGTATAACCGGCCCAGGCTTTGGGCGGCTGGAAGGTGTAGGGGTGTACCTCGACGTGGTAGTTCACCGCGGCGTGGGCCACGGCGTCGCCGGCGTAGTAGGCAGCGGTGAGATCCACAGTAGTGTGCCCGCCGGGCATGAGCGCAGGGGTTTGGGGCGTGAGGCGAACCTCAAAGACCGGCTTGTGATAGAGGGCAACCCGCACGCTACCCCAGCCAATGGGGTCGCTTTTGGGGCTGAGGCGGATGGTCCAGGTATAGGTGCCGGGCGAGACTTCGTCGGCCAGGAGCACCGAGCCGTGGAAGGTGCCCGCCGCCGAGAGGGGCAGGCGTTGCTGGTTGATGGTTTTTCCGTCGTGGGAAAGGCTGACCCATACCGTCGTGGCTTCGGGGAGGCTGTAACGCAGGTCGTCGTTGCGCCGCACCAGACCTTTGAAGAAAATTTCCTGGCCGGGGCGGTAGAGCGGCCGGTCGGTGTAGATGAGGGCGGTGAGGTTGCTGGGGCGGTTGTAGGCGGCATCCCAGTATGAGGCGGCCAACGGCTGCTGGGCGTTGCCTGCGCCCCATTGCGCGTCGGTGAAGGCAAAGCGGTTGGCGGTGTGGAGGAGGGCAAAGCGCGCCGCGTGGGGCAGGCGGGGCCAGGAAGCCACGCCGTCCGCACCGGTGGTGACGATGCCCGCGTCGCTCAGCGCAGGCGGATAATCCGCGGGGTCGGCAGTGAAAAGATGCACCGGCAGGTTGGGCTGCGGCGCGCCCGCATCAAGGTCAGTCGCCCATACCAGGGCGTCGGTGGGGCCGGTTTGCAGGGTGAGGTTGTCGGTGGAAACCAGCAGCCAGTGGCCGCGGTCGCGCTCGTAGGGGGCGGTGGGTGTTTTGTGCAACACCAGACAATAAGCCCCGGGGGGCAGGGGCTGGCCGCCGTTGAGGGCGCTCAGGGAGAATTGCAGGGTCTGGAAGGCGTCGCGCGGCGCGGTGGCGATGGCTTTTGGCTGCCACACGCCCACCGGCGCGCCGGCGGGGGAGCATTCGTCGTCGCGGGCCAGCGCATGCACCAGGGCGGCGTCGCTGCTGGCGGCATACAGGCTAAGCGTGGCGCTTTTCAGGTTGGCATAGCGCAGCCAGACGGTTTGGGGGCCGTCGGCGCGCACCACTGCAGGGCTCGCCGGCAACAACAGTTCGGCGCTGGGTTGCAGATGGGCTGTAGTGATGCGGAAGGTGTAGGCCTGTTGCAGGGTGTGGCCGAAAAGGTCGGGCAGGCCGGGCAGCAGGGTGATGGTATAGGTGGTGCCGGCTGCCAGCCCGCCAATGAAAAGGCGACGGTCGTAAACCTGAATTTTGGCGGTCTTGGGGGTGGGGGCAACGCGAATGTAGCGCGCCGCCTGGCCGGCATCGGGATAGGTGTTGAACACCACCGTCACCCAGGGGGCGTAATCGCTCTGGGTCTGGCCGTTGGCGGGGAAGGTGCTCAGCACCCTCGGCAGCCCCGCGGTGCGAAAGGCGAAACGGTAGGTGCGGCCGAGGGTACCGCCGTCTTTGCTGCGAGCGGAAGCGGCGATGGTCAGCGTGTAGGTGCTGTTGGGGCTGAACAACCCCTGGGGCACCAGCGTCAACTGTGTGCCATCGTCGTTCCAGCGGGCTTTCAGCGGGGGGGTGGGGGCCTCTGCCCCTTGCACCGTCACGGCCTGGGCGGCGGTGGGGGCCATCGGTTGGCTGAAGATGACGCGCAGCGCGGCGTCGAGGCGGATGTATTCCAGCGCCCGATGTTCGTCGAGCCGCTGGCGATCGGCTTCTGCCCGCGTCACCCTGGCGGCGTGGGTGTGGAACGACCAGGTCACCGCGGTGGAAAGGCGCTCGCCCGCTGCCGTTTGCACGCCCGCGGGCAGGGTGACGGTGTAGGTGGTGTTGCTGGTGAGGGGCTGGTCGGGGTGGAAGGTATAGATGGCGGTGCTGATCCACGCCCCCTGGCCTTTCACCGCCGGTGTGATTTTGAGAGGCAGCGGCGCGGCGCCTGCGGCTTCGCGGCCGGTGAGGGGCACGACCGGCTTGTTGAACACCACGGTGATGTCGGCGTTCAGGGGCACGTCTTCGCTGTCTTCCGCCGGAAAGACGCGTGCCACGGTGAACGCGGCCGCGGTGGTGTAAGCCAGACGGAGCGGGGCTTCCAAGGCCGTGCCGTCGGCAGCGCGCAGGTTGGTGTCGAACACGGCCGTATAGGCGCTCTGGGGCGTGAGTGCCCGGGTGGGGGTAAAACGCAGGGTGTGGTCGTTGGGGAAGTCCACGCGGCCTGCCACCGGCTGGCCGTCGGCATCGAGCAGGTGAAAGGCGCGGCGCGCGCTGGTGGCCTCGAGGGGACGGTTGAAGGTGAAGGCGAGCGGCCCTTGCAGCGGCAGGGCAGCGCCCTGAGGCGGCGAAGCCTGCACCAACGCCAACCCCGTGGGGGTGGGCGTGGGGTATGGCCGGGGCGGCGCTGTGGCTGCCGACGAGGCAGTGGTGGGCATGGCGGGCAGGGGAGTGGCCGGGCCGCAGGCTGCAACGGCGAAAAGCAGGAACGCCAGCACGGCCCCCAGGGTAAGCCTGCGGAATGTGGACATGGAAACCTCCCAAAGCGAAACGCGGACCTACATGCAGATTATAGCATGGAGGAAAAACGCCCAGGCCCCGCCGTGCTTTGGGCAGGCGGGACCTGGGGGGGGATGGGGTGAGGAGGCCGTGGAGGCTTAGTTGGCCGTGGTGATGGCTTCGACGATGGCGCAGTCGTCACCCACGAGGGTGGCGGTATGGCCAGCGCGGCATTTGGGGCAGGGTACATTTTGTTTGCGGGAAGCAAAGGTATGGCCGCAGTAGGGGCATTTCTGGATGAATGGCACTTCGCGGTAGAGAATGCGCGCCCCCTGGCAGACGGTTTCAGGGGCGTATTGGTCCCAGTAGAACCGCACCAGCCCTTCGTCCAGGCCAGCACATTTGGCCGCCGCGATTTTGACTTCCAGCACGGGCTTGCCTTTGGCTTGCTGGCAGGCTGTTTCGATCAGCCGCCGCACCAGTTGAGATTCGCGAGCCTTGGTTTGGGTGTTCATCGTAGCACCTCCGGGGGAAGCCGCTGCCCGCGCGGGGCAGAGGGGGTTGTCGTTTCTGCCTTGAGGATAGCACAGTGTGGTGCATTTAGCAAGTGACAAACTTCACTAATTGGGGTGTGCTTGTGGGCGGCCTGGGTGCTTTCACTCAAGGTTTCTTCGCGGGCGGGGCGCTCAGCAGGCGATGGCGCTGGGGCGGCCCTTGGGCGAGCAGGGCTTGCAGCGCGCGCGGGTCGTCACTCACGAGGGCGGCTTCCAGGGCGTCGAGGGAGGCGCGAAAGCGGTGGAGGGCTTCCAGCAGCGGGCGGCGGTTGGTGGTGAGGATGTCGGTCATCATGTGGGGCGGAGAGGCGGCCAGGCGGGTGGTGGAGCGGAACCCGGGGCCAGCGATGCGGGCGGCTTCCGGCGGGGTGCTCAGGGTGAGGGCAAGGCTGAGCAGGTAAGGCAGGTGGCTGATGGCCGCGGCGTGGCGGTCGTGGGTGGTGGCATCGAGCCAGAGAGGGCGCGCCCCGAGGGCGCGCACCAGGGCCAGGGCGAAGGCGCGGGCGCGCGGCGTGGTGCGGGGCAACGCGGTCAACACGAAGGGGGCGTCGCGGAACAGCCCGGCCTCGGCGTGGGCGAAGCCGCCGTGTTCTTTCCCTGCCATGGGGTGCCCGCCGATGGGGTCGAAGCGAGGCGGCAGTGCGGCCATGCGGGCTGTGATGGCGGCTTTCGTCGAGCCGACGTCCAGCACGATGGCCGGGCCGGGGTGCCAGGAGGGTAAATCTGCGAGCAGAGCAAGGATCGTGCGCACGGGTGCCGCCAGAATGACCGTGTCGGCTTGGGGGAGAAGGGCGGCGGGGTCGGCCGCGACGGCATCCAGCGCGCCACTGGCCTGTGCCAGGGCGCGTGCTTCGGGGTTGGGGTCGATGCCCAGGATGGCCGCGCACTGGCCGCGCAGCCCTAAGGCCAGCGAGCCGCCAATCAGCCCCAGCCCCATGATCGCCACGCGGGCGGTGTGGAGGGGAAAGTCGGCTGCAAAGTCGGTTTCCCCGTCGTCGGTTTCAGTCGGCGGCCACATGGGGCACCTCGTGCAGGGTTTCCTGGCCCAGGGCTTGCGCAATGGCGCGCGCCTCGGCGACCAGGCGGGCAAAGCGTTCCGGCTTGAGCGATTGCGCCCCGTCCGAAAGGGCTTCCGCAGGGTGGGGATGCACTTCCACGATGAGCCCGTCGGCCCCCGCGGCGATGGCTGCCCGTGCCACCGGTGAGACATACGCCCAGTGGCCGGTGCTGTGGCTGGGGTCCAAAATCACCGGCAGGGAGGTGCGGGCTTTGAGGGCGGGGATGGCGTTGATGTCGGTAGTGTTGCGGGTGGCGGTTTCGTAAGTGCGGATGCCGCGCTCGCACAGCACCAGGTTTTCGTTGCCGCTGCTGAGGATGTATTCAGCCGCGAGCAGCAGTTCGTCGAGGGTGGCGCTCATGCCGCGCTTGAGCAGGATGGGTTTGCCGCTCGCGCCCGCAGCGCGCAGCAGGGCGTAATTTTGCATATTGCGCGCGCCGATTTGCAACATATCGGCATACCGGGCCACCAGCGGCACCAGGTCGGGCGACATTACTTCGGTTACCACGGGCAGGCCGGTGGCTTCCCGGGCCTCGGCAAGCAGTTCCAGGCCGCGCTCACCCAGCCCCTGGAATGAGTAGGGCGAGGTGCGTGGTTTGAAGGCGCCGCCTCGCAACATCTGTGCGCCGGCTTCCTTGACGGCATGGGCGGTTTCCAGCACCTGGCTGCGGCTTTCGACCGAGCACGGCCCGGCGATGAAAATCGGAGGGCCGCCGCCAATGCGCACTCCCTTGACTTCCACCGTGCGATCCGTGGGGTGGAATTCCCGTGAGGCCAGTTTGTAAGGGCGGGAAAGCGGCACCACACGCGCCACCCCAGGCAGCCGCAGGAAGGCGTCGGGCTCGGCGCGCCGCGCTTCACCGACCACCCCAATGACCACGCGTTCTTCCCCGCGGGAAACGTGGGGCTGGAAGCCGTGGCGGCGGATGGCCTGGAGCACGGTTTGAACATCGTCTTCGCTGGCGTGGGCATGCATCACGATCATCATGGGGGCACCTCCAAATTGCGGAAATGGAGCAAATGGGCGAGAGGGCGTTTTAAAGCAAAAGGGCGAGGCCGTCAGACCTCGCCCGGACGCTCAGGGGTTTTCCCTGCTCACGCGCCACGAACGGCCTGCGGCAGCGGGCCGTTGTGTTGGGCATAATAAAAGCCAAACGCGTGAGCGGGAAGGATGTTCTTCATTGCGCTCAATTTTACGGCAGAAGCGGCATTTGTCAAGGAATTGGCTTTCGCCTTCAAAAAGTGCTTGCGCCTTTGGCGCTTTTCATGTATGCTTAGAATAGTCGTATCGGGGGCTTCCCCCTTTTTCTCTATTTGAAGGAGGGTTTGCAATGACCAAGCGAAGACTGTTGGAAGGCATCGTCGGCCTGGTGCTGGGCGTGATGATGGCGTTAGGACAATCGTGGTTCCCGGCGCGGGGCGCGGTGCCCGGCTATGTGGGGTATCCCTACTTCTATATTGCAGCAGTCGTGCGCGATAACAGTGTTACGATCTCGCCCTACAACTTCCCGCCGAACGATACTTTCACAGTGCGGATGAACTACTACGGCACTTATGGTGTTGGCGGGTGGGTGGTCGATACGGTCACCACCGACGCCAGCGGCACGTTGAGCAAGACCACCTTCAACGTGCCTGCTGCACTGGCCGGGCAGGTGCGCATTGCCATTCGGCTGGAAAGCCCCACGACGGGCTATTATGCCTACAACTGGTTCTGGAACAACGACACGGCGGTCACGGCCACGCCGGCACCGAGCGCGACCCCTGCACCAACCCCAACGCCGACCGCCACGCCGTTGCCTTATCCGGGCTATCCTTATTTCTTCATCACCGCGGTCGCACGCAACAGCAGCGTGACCATCAAACCCCACAACTTCCCCGCCAACGACACCTTTACGGTGCGGATGAACTATTACGGCACCTACGGTATTGGCGGCTACGTGGTTGGCACGGTCACGACCGATGCCAGCGGCAACCTGAGCACGACGACGTTTAGCATCCCGCCGCAACTGGCCAATATTGACCGCATTGCCATTCGGCTGGAAAGCGCCACCACAGGCTATTACGCCTACAACTGGTTCTGGAACTTTGATGCGACGGTGCCTGCCCCGTAAAGGAGAGCGTGCGGGCGTCGTGTGAGACTTTCCCAATGGTGATTTGCCGGGGGGGCGCAGCAGCGCTGCGCCCCTGCGGCTTGCTGCCATTTTGACGGGCCGGTGTGGCCTGTCCATCCTCCTATGACCTTTGGAGAAAGACAACATGACCACCACGGCTGATGTCATCATCGTAGGCGGGGGCGTTCACGGTGCAAGTCTGGCGTTTCATCTGGCGCAGCGGGGCCTCAAGCCCCTGGTGCTGGAACGCAAGTTCGTGGCTGCGGGCGCGACGGGGCGTTCCAGCGGTCTGGTGCGGATGCACTACGACCTGCGCCTGGAATGCGAGCTGGTGTGGAAGTCGTTCGAGTATTTCCGCAATTGGGATGAGATTGTGGGCGGCTCGTGTGGTTTTGTCCGCACTGGCTTTATTCGCATTGTGCCCCCAGCTTATGAAGATGCGCTGCGGGCCAATGTGGCGATGCAGCAGGAGGTGGGCATTCCCACTTTTCTGGTGACGGCTGACGATGTCAGGCGGCTGGCCCCTTATTTTGTCACCGACGATTTTTCGGTGGCGGCCTATGAGCCGGAATCCGGCTATGCCGACCCCCCGGCTACGGCGGCCAGCCTGATGGATGCCGCCCGCCGCCTGGGGGCGCAGTTGAAAACCGGCGTGATGGTGACCGAGGTGTTGACCACGGAAAGCCGTGTGGTGGGCGTGCGCACCGCCGAGGGTGAGACATACCACGCACCGCTTGTGGTGGATGCCGCTGGGGCATGGGCTGACCGCCTGGCGCGCACCGCGGGCGTGAACCTGCCTTTCACCACCTGGAGCCACGATGTGATGTTCATCCGCCGCCCCAGACGGTTGGGCCCTACGCACCCTTCAGTTATCGACGATACCCAGGAAATGTATTTCCGGCCTGAGCAGGGCGGGCTTACGCTGGTGGGGCTGGAAGTCGGCAATCCCATTGGGGAAGACCCCGATACCGAGACGGAGCACCCCCACCCCGGCTTTGTCGAGCGCGCCGTGGAGCACATTTGCCGTCGGGTTCCGGCGATGGAAGAAGGCTCGCTCCATAGCGCCCATCGGGGGTACGATGGCCTTTCCGACGACCAGCGGGCGATCATGGGCCCTGCGGGGCCGGAAGGCTTTTGGCTGAACTGTGGCCATAGCGGCACCGGGTTCAAGATTTCCCCGGCGGTGGGGCTTAGCCTGGCCGAATGGATGTTAGACGGCGCGCCGCAGACGGTGGACATTCGTCCCTTTGGGCTGGAACGTTTTGCCGCCGGCAAGCCGCTGCGGGGCGAGCACCCCTACGCGGCCATCTGGCGTGCTGAAGGGGAGGACTGAAACAGGGGCGGTGGCCGGGCGGCGGTAAAGATTGCATCATCCCGCGTGCAGGGTCGGCGCGGGATGCGTTTTCTTGGGTGTGCGGTTGGTGCGGCGGGGTCCCCGAACAGGGGCTTCCCGACGTGGCGGTGCCTGGATGAGCGCAGACCTTGGCGAGGCAGCCATGGCGTCACGGCATACGTGGTTGGAGAGGACGCTGCTCCTGCTGCTGGTGCTGGCGGCAGGGGGCAGTGTGGTGTTTGGTGTGCTGAGCCTGCCGGGGCCGGCGAGCGTGGTTGCTACCCCGGTTGCGACGGTGCTGGTGCCAGCCATGCCTGCGCCGCGCCCCACGGCCACCCCCCTGCCGACCGCTACGCCCCTTCCGACGGCGTCGCCGGCACCCACCCGCACCCCTGCGCCTTCCCCTACACCGACACCCGCGCCCACACCTGCTCCTACCCTTGCACCCTCTGCCACGCCCGCGATGCCCTCGCTGGCTGCTTTTGTCGCCGCGCTGC
>CAYYRG010000021.1:11754-14145 GCA_964474015.1 uncultured Anaerolineaceae bacterium
GCACCCTCTGCCACGCCCGCGATGCCCTCGCTGGCTGCTTTTGTCGCCGCGCTGCAAGGCGAGCACCGGCCACCGGATGCCGTGGTGGGGTTGTACATTCCCGGCGTGCTGGCGGCGCGGGTCGTGGAGCAGCCGCCGGGACAGGATGGCTTCGTGGCCGCCTTGCCTGCCACGGTGACGCGTTTCAGGCTGGCCGCGCGGTATTATGGCACGCTGGGCTTGCTGGCCCACAACACGCTGGCAGGGGCGGCTTTCTTTCGCTTGAGGGAAGGCGACGTGTTTTATGTGGTGCTGGGCGATGGCAGGGTGGAAGCGTATCTGGTCACGCAGGTGTTGCGGTACCGCGCCCTGCAGCCCAATTCGCCTTATTCCCCTTTCATCGATCTGACGACGGGTGAGCGCCTGACGGTAGCCGAGGCCTTTCGCCGCACATACGGCGCCGCCCAGGGGGGCGCGGTGTTGCAGACCTGCATCGCCCGGGGAAAATTGCTCACCTGGGGGCGCTTGTTTGTGCTGGCCCGCGCGCTGGGCAGATGGGATATAATCAGCCCAGGAGGTACACCATGAAGCGGATGTGGAACGTGCTGGCGGGGGTAGGGGCCGTGCTGTTGGGGTATAGCGGCCTGTTGGCGCCGTGGTGGGGTGAGCGGGCGGCGCCCCAGTTGGTGCATGATCTGGTGTTGGCGCTGCGTCATGGGGGCGATGCGGCCCTGGTGGGGCGTGTGCTGGGGGCACTGGTAGGGTTGTATGTGCTCATGGCTGCGGTGGGCGTGTTGTGGGGCGTTTGTCGTCGCGGCGGCACCTGGGCGGGAAGCGGTGTGATGGCGCTAAGCCTGATTGGCATTTTATTGGCGTGGTTCCTGTTATCGCGTGGCGCGGCGTGGGTGGGGGCGTTTTCCGCTGTGCTGGGTTTCCTGCTGCTCGGGGTGGGGTGCTATGGAGGGCTGCAGCACCAGGCCGGCCCGTGGCCGAGAGCGCGCCAGCAGGCGGTGACGTTGTGGCAAGCGCGCGCTCAGCGGGCCCGGGCAACTGGCACGGTGGTGACCGTGGCGGTGTGTCGTGACCTGGTGCCTCTTCCTCCTGAGGCGCAATCCCCTTTGCAAAATGGTCTGCGCGCCCAGGATGCGGTGTTGTTCTTTACCGAGGGGGCCATCTTCTGGCTGGAAGGCACGCCGTGCGAAGGGGCGCGCGAAGCAGTCAACCGTTTGCGCAAGCGTTTTCCCGCCGAAGGGGCGGCTTCCTGTGGGCTGGCGTGTGCCTCGGGCGACGCGGTGGATGTCGCGGCTTTGGTGGCGGATGCCGCCAGAGCGCAGGCGTTTGCGGCGCTGGTGGGCGCGCCGGTGCAGGCAGCGGAGGAGGCGCGTTTGCCGGAGGCTTTGCGCGCGACCGCCACAGAAGAGCCCCCTGACCCTGCCCTCTTGCGTACCGCCGCAGCGACCTGGGAAGCCCACGCGCGCCCCTGTCAGGCGCTGGTTATCCACTTTGCCCCTGCCGATTTGGGCACTGCCCTGGAAGCCGAAGCCACGCGTTCTTTGCGCGGCGGCGATCACGTCCTGCCCCTCACGCCCCACCGGCTGCTGGTGCTGTTGCCTTCCACTGATGCCGCGGGGGGCGCCCGCGTGCAGATGCGCTTGCAGCAGCACCTCACAGCCTTTGCCGCCGTGGCCAACGGCGTGGCGGCAGTCTATCGCCTGCCAGTGGAGACTTTTTCCAACGGTGAGGCTTTGACTCAGGCGGCTTTGCGCCTGCCCGGCAAAACCTGGGAGCTCGGGGTTACTTCTTGAGGAAAACCGCCCAGGTCATGAACGTGATGACCAGATGACGTTGGCCGCTGCCATCGACGTAATCGGCGTCGATGTGCAGCGCCCCCACACGCCCCTCGTTGGTGTAATAGCAGAACGACAGGCCCACATAGCGCGAGAGGTTGAGCAAGGCGTTGTTGGCCGGGTCGTAATGGGCGTTGTAGCAATCGGCGATATCGGGGGGCCAGAAATAGAGGGGGCCGTAGAAAGCGACGTGGAAACCCACGTGCCGCAGTTCGTCGACCTGCGAGCCGGAGCGGTGGTAGGCGATGTCTTTACTGCCGTTATCCAGGTTGATGGTTTTGCCGAAGACGAAGTCGATCTTGCCCTGGCGGAAAATGGGCGTGCCAGGCGTGGCCGTGGCTGTGGGAGAGGGAGTCAGGGTAGGCGTCGCGGACGGCGGAATGGGCGTGGCCGTGGGTGAAGGGGTGACGGTAGGCGTTGCAGTTGGGGGTATGGGCGTCGTAGTGGGGAGGGGAGTGGCTGTCATTGTGGCCGTTGGCGGCGGGGTTGGTGTGGGGCGCGGTGCACAACCCGCGGCGAAGAGGAGCAACAAAGCCCCCCCCCACCAGCGTAAACGGGTAAGGTG